>JAJAZH010000268.1 GCA_026785815.1 Ramlibacter sp.
CGCGTACTCTCGAAACAGGTTTTCCACCTGCAGCAGCGGGGCGCCGGCACTGACCCCGGCGGCAGTCATTCCAGGGCCCCCTGCATGGCAGCCGCGGCAACCGCGTCCAGACGGATACAGCGGGCCTGGTGTCCGGGCGAGACTTCAACCGGTGGCGGAACGACTCTGTAGCAGTCGTCGATCGTGAAGCGGCAGCGGCCGGCGAAGGGGCAGCCGGCGGGCAAGTCGACCAGGTCCGGCACAGTCCCGGCGATGGTGGCGAGCCGCTGGCCGCGCACAGCATTCAGCCGGGGCCGCGCGGCGAACAGGCCGCGGGTATACGGATGCGCCATCTGGCCGAAGACCGATTCGGTCGGCCCGCTTTCGACGACGCTGCCGCCATACATGACCAGCATGCGGTCGACGTTCTGCGCGATCACCCCCAGGTCGTGCGAGATCAGCAGCAATGCCATGCCACGTTCGGCCACCAGCTCGCCGATCAGCTCGAGGATCTGCTGCTGGATGGTCACGTCCAGCGCGGTGGTCGGCTCGTCGGCGATCAGCAGGTCAGGACCGCAGGCCAGCGCCATCGCGATGGTGACGCGCTGCCTCTGCCCGCCGGAAAACTGGTGCGGATAGGCGTCGATGCGGCGTGCGGCATCCGGGATCCCGACCCGGTCCAGTAGCGCAATCGCCTGCTTGCGCGCCGCGGCTGCATCCAGGCCGCGGTGCAGGCGCAAGGGCTCGCCGACCTGGCGTCCGATAGGATGGACCGGGTTCAGCGCCGTCATCGGCTCCTGGAAGATCATGCCGATGCGGTTGCCGCGGATCTCGCACAGCTGCGCCTCCTTCTTTCCCACCAGCTCTTCCCCGTCGAAGCGGATGCTGCCGGTGACCTGCGCATGTTCTGGCAGCAAACCCATCAGCGAGAGCACGGCGATCGACTTGCCACAGCCCGATTCGCCGATCAGTCCCTGGGTCTCGCCGCGCTCCAGCGAGAAGCTGATGTTGCGCACGGCGAAGGCCGGCCCGCGCTGGGTCTGCAGGCGGACACTGAGGTCGTTGACTTCGAGCAGCGCCATCAGGCCTCCCGCCGGGCCGCCCCAAGGGTGGCCTGCGCCCCCTCGGGGGGCAGCGAACGGATGTGAGCGTGGGGGGCCATATTGCCTAGCGTTTTCTCGCCAGCCGGGGGTCGAGCAGGTCCCGCAGGCCGTCGCCGAGCAGGTTCAGGCCCAACACCGCGAAAGCGATCGCGACACCCGGGAAGACGGCGAGCAGCGGGGCCTGGAACAGCAGGGTCTGGGCTTCGCTCAACATCCGGCCCCAGGACGGCTGGGGTGGCTGTGTCCCGAGGCCAAGATACGACAGCGCCGCCTCCGCCAGGATCGCGATCGCGAACCGGATGGTGGCCTGGACGATCAGCACCGAGAGAATGTTCGGCAGCACGTGCTCCATCGTGATGCTGAACGCGCCCTTGCCGCAGGCGCGCGCCGCCAGCACGAACTCGCGCGACCAGATCGCGTTGGCGCTGGCGCGGGTGATCCGCGCGAAGGTCGGAATGTTGTAGATGCCGATCGCGATGATGGCGTTGACCATGCCGGCGCCGAACACCGCGGTCAGCATGATCGCCGAGAGGATTGCCGGAAACGCGAAGCCGAAATCCGCCAGCCGCATGATCGCTTCCTCGACCCAGCCGCGGCGGGCAGCAGCAAGCAGGCCCAGGGCGGTACCGAACAACAAGCCGATGCTCACCGCGATCACGCCGACCGTGATCGAGGCCCGTGCGCCCATCAGCAGCAGCGACGCGACATCGCGACCGAATGGATCGGTGCCGAGCCAGTGGGTGGCGTTCGGCCCCTGCAGCCGTCCCGGCAGGTTCATCTCGTAGGGCGAATACGGGGTCCAGACCAGCGAGAGCAGGGCGGCGCCGATCAGCAGCAGCGTCAGCACGGCGCCGATGGTGAAGCTGCGGTGCCCGCGCGCGCGGCTCCAGAAACCCGGAGTCCGGGCCGGCGGAGCGATGGCGGCAAGTCCGGAGCTCATATGTCGCTCGCCTTGACCCGCGGATCGATCACCGAATACAGGATGTCGACCACGAAGTTCACGATCACAACCATGGCGGCCAGCAACATGACGCAATTGCGCACCACGACCAGGTCGCGATTGGAGATCGACTGGAAAATCAGCCGTCCCAGGCCCGGCAGGTAGAAGACGTTCTCGACCACGATGGTGCCGGCCAGCAGTTCAGCGAACTGCAGGCCCATCACCGTGATGACCGGGATCAAGGCGTTGCGCAGCACGTGCCCCCACAGCGTGCGCCGCCGCGAAGCGCCCTTGGCGCGCGCCGTGCGCACGTAGTCCTCGCGCAGCACCTCCAGCACGGCGGAGCGCGTGATGCGGGCCAGGATCGCGGCCTGCACCATCGCCAGCGAGAACGCAGGCAACAACAGCGCTTTCAGCCCCTGCAGCACGCCCTCGTCCCAGCCGGGGAAGCCGCCGGCCGAGAACCATCCGAGGTGCACCGAGAACAACAGGATCAGCAGGATCGCGAACCAGAAGTTCGGGATCGCGATGCCGACCTGTGTCAACGCCATCAAGCCCACATCGCCGGCCTTGTTGTGGCTGGCCGCCGCGTAGATGCCCGCCACCAGCGCCAGCACGGTCGTGATCGCCATCGCCATCAGGGCCAGCGGCACCGTCAGCGCCAGTCGCTCCAGCACCAGTTCGTTGACCGGGGTGCTGTAGGCGTAGCTCAGGCCGAGATCGCCGGTCAGCATTCCGCTGCCCCAGTTCCAGTAGCGTTCAAGCGGCGGGCGGTCGATTCCCAGCTTGACTGCAAGCGCCTGCACCGCCTCGGGCGAAGCGTCCGGTCCCATCAGGATCTGCGCCGCGTTGCCGGGAAGAATCTCGAGGACGAGAAAGATGACGACTGAGGCGCCAATCAGCGTTGCGATCAGGGTGATCAGGCGCTTGAACAGGAAAACACTCATCAGGCCGCCGATAATGCCAGAACTGTTCCACGGGAAATTCGGTATGGCACTGATGATTACGGACGAATGCATCAATTGCGATGTCTGCGAGCCGGAGTGCCCGAACCAGGCCATCTACCTCGGCGCCGAAATCTACGAGATCGACCCGTCGCGCTGCACCGAGTGTGTCGGCCACTTCGACGAGCCGCAATGCGTGCAGGTCTGTCCCGTGGCCTGTATCCCGAACAGCCCGGACCATGTCGAGAGCCAGGAGGCCCTTTGGCAGAAATATCGGCGTCTGACGGCGCAGGCGCGCGCTGAGGCTGCGGCGGCCCTGGCCCAGCCTGGGACCGGGATTGAAGGTGGCGCCGGGTCATAGGAGCCCGCGAGGCAGGCAGGAGCCCGCGACGCAGGCAGGAGCCAGCGACGCCGGTCTGGTTTCAGGCCGCGGTCTGCTTCGCCGTCTTCTTCGCCGTCTTTCTCTTCTTGTCCTTCGCTGGCGCATCCCCCGGCTTTTTCGGCGCGATGGCGGTGAACAGCTCGGGTTTCCTCAGTTTCTTTGCGTTCCTCGGTTCGTCGCTGGACCAGTCGAATCTGGCCGGCCCGATGAAGGTTTGCGCCGGCTGGCTTTCTATTTTCAGTCGCTCTTGCTCCAGTTCGCGGGCCGACCTGGCGTCGCGGCGCGTTGCCGCGTCCGTCTGCGACTGTTGCTCGCGGCTGCGCGGGTCAGCGGCGGGCACGATCGCGGCGCCCGGACACGTTTCGTCGCTGTAGCTGCCGCCGCAGCGGTAAACGGTTTGCGCCGCCACTGGCATGGCAAGGGTCCAAAGTGCAGCCAGCATCAACAGCTTGCTGGCAGGTCGCATTGACTTGATCATGTTCGCTCCCGCTCCCCGGTTGCTGTGGTCAGGCGCCGTCGGGCCTGGGGGGCTTGGGCCGCGGCGGCTTGCTGGTGTGCACGATCAATGTCGCCTTGTCCATTTCACCGGCCAGCAGCGCCGGCACGGCCTTCAGCGTTCGCTCGATGCATTCCTCCATTGCCGTTCGCTGGTCCGCGTTCGGCTTCTGGAGCACCCAGTGGATCACTTCCGACTTCACGCCAGGGTGACCGATTCCCAGCCGCAAGCGCCAATATTCACCAGATCCGAGTTGCGCGTGAATGTCACGCAGGCCGTTATGGCCGGCATGGCTGCCACCGAATTTGAGCTTGGCCTGACCCGGCACCACGTCCAGTTCGTCGTGCGCCACCAGGATTTCGTCGGGCTGGATCTTGAAGAAATGCGCCAGCGCCGCAACCGACTTGCCCGAGAGATTCATGAAGGTCTGGGGCTTGAGCAGCCAGACCGCCTGGCCATGGACCGAAGTTCGCGCCACTTGCCCGTGATAGCTGCGGTCGGACACCAGCGCGACTTTCAGCTCCGCGGCCAGCGCATCCACCCACCAGAAACCGGCGTTGTGCCGGGTTGCTTCGTATTCCGTGCCCGGATTGCCCAGGCCGACGAACAGTTTGATCATGGTGCGTCAATTATCGAGCGGTGAAATCGAACCGGCCCGTGACGAACCGGGCGATCAATGAAAACGGCCCACCGAAGTGGGCCGTGGGGAGCGCGGGAAGCGGATTACTTCTTGGCGCTCTTGGCGCTCTTGGCGGCGGGAGCCTTGGCAGCTGGCGTCTTGGCCGCCGGTGCGGCCTTGGCCGCGGCCCCCCGCGGGGGGGGGCCCCAGGCGGAAACCGCCCATGCGTAGGGCCCCCGGGGCGCCGGCGCCCGCGGCGGCCGGGGGGGGGGGTGACGGCCCCGGCCAAGGCCGCACCGGCGGC
>JAJAZH010000269.1 GCA_026785815.1 Ramlibacter sp.
CGAACCACTGGCGCGCCGACCGGGCGTTGGTCATCGTCTCCAGCGTGGTGAAGGTCTTGGAGGCGACCAGGAACAGCGTGCTTTCCGGCCGGAGCTGCTGCAGCACAGCGGCCAGCTCATGGCCGTCCACGTTCGAGACGAAGTGAAAGCGCCGGCCCGCCGCGGCAAACCCGGCCAGCGCGACCACCGCCATCTGCGGGCCGAGGTCGGAGCCGCCGATGCCGATGTTCACCACGTCGGTGATGGCACTGTCGGCGCGAATTCGCTCGGCGAAATCGAACATCGCATCCAACGTTGCGTGGACCCGTTCCGAATCGGGATCGCCGCTCCCACCACGCGGACTGCGCAGCAACCAGTGCTTCACCGCCCGCTGCTCGGTTGCGTTGATCTGCTGGCCCGCGAACATCGCATCCCGATGGCCCTCGACGCCGCATTCGCGCGCCAGCTGGAACAACAGCTTTTCGGTCGGACGGTCGATCCGGTTCTTCGACAGATCGGCAAACAAGTGGGGCGCCTGCTGGCTGAAGGCCTCGAACCGGTTGCCGTCGGCAGCGAAGGCCTGGCGCAGGTCGAACTGCGCCGCCTGGCTGCCGGCCTGCTGCAGCTCCTTCCAAACCGGCGCCTGGTCGCAACGCAGCCGGGCCGCCATCGTCAGGCGGCCTTCATCAACTGTTCGAGCTTGATGGCGTCGGCGGCAAAAGCACGAATGCCTTCAGCGAGTTTTTCGGTCGCCATGGCGTCCTCGTTCAAGGCGTAGCGAAAACCGGCTTCGTCGTAATTGACCGGCTCGATCTGCAGGTCTCTAGCCTGGGCCGCATCGAGTGCGCGCTCGACCGGCTCGGCACTGGCTGAGAGTTGCGCCAGCAGCTCCGGGCTGATCGTCAGCAGGTCGCAACCCGCCAGCGCGAGCACCTGGCCAACGTTGCGAAAGCTCGCCCCCATCACTTCGGTGGCGATGCCGAAGTGCTTGTAGTGGTTGTAGATCTGCCGGACCGAGCGCACGCCGGGATCGTTGGCGCCGGCCTGGGCGGCCTCATCCCACTGGCTGCCGGTGCTCTTCTTGTACCAGTCGTAGATGCGGCCGACGAAGGGCGAGATCAATCGAACCTTGGCCTGGCCACAGGCGATTGCCTGGCAAAAGGAAAACAGCAACGTGAGGTTGGTGTGGATGCCGCGGCGTTCGAGCCGGGCCGCGGCTTCGATTCCTTCCCAGGTCGCGGCGACCTTGATCAGGACCCGGTCGACGGCAATTCCCTCGGCCTGGTACAGCTCGATGATCCGCTCGGCACGGCTGTAGCTCGCATCCGCATCGAAACTCAGGCGCGCATCGACTTCGGTCGAAACCCGCCCCGGAATGATCGACAGGATCTCCTTGCCGAACCGCACCAGCAGCCGGTCCATGGTCTCGTCGAGCGGACGGTTGCCGAAGCGCTGCATCGTCTCCTGGAGCAGCGGCGCATAGTCGGGCTTCTGCACCGCCTTCAGGATCAGCGAAGGATTGGTGGTCGCGTCCTGCGGCTTGAACTGGGTCAGCTGGCGGAAGTCGCCGGTGTCGGCCACCACAGTGGTGAACTGCTTGAGCGCATCGAGTTGGTTCATGGCTGCATTATCCCGCGCCATGCAACGCCGGGAAGGGACCGCGCGTTACGAAACCTGCACCACCGACACGCCGTGGTCGGCCAGCCGCAGCCCGACGTCGGCCCCGATGTCCAGCACGTTGCCAAGCTCCGCCGTCACCACGAAGATCGGGCCAAGCTCGGTCTCGAAGCTGTACTCGTAGTTGCTTCCAAGGTACGCCGCCTTCGCCAGCCGCGCGGCCAGCCCGGTCCCGGGCGGCCCGATGTGCCACGCCTCGGGCCGCACCGCAACCTTCACCGCGCCCTCGGAGACGCCATGGCGCGGCGCGATGCGCAGCGGGCCCAGGCTCACCGTTCCCGCCGCGTCGGCCCGGGCCGGGAACAGCATCGCCTCGCCCATGAAGCCAGCGACGAACTCGGTCTTCGGATATTCGTACAACTCCTGCGGCGTGCCTTGCTGCGCGATCAGGCCATGGTCCATCACGATGATCTGGTCGCTGACCGCCAGCGCTTCGCTCTGGTCGTGCGTGACATACGCCACAGTTAACCGCAGGCGCTGTTGCAGGCTGCGGATCTCTTCGCGCATCTCGCGGCGCAGCCGCGCATCCAGGTTGGACAGCGGCTCGTCGAACAGCAGCACCGCCGGCTCCAGCACCAGCGCCCGCGCCAGGGCGACCCGCTGTTGCTGTCCGCCCGACAGCTGGCCCGGCTGCCGCAGGTCGTAGCCGACCAGGCCCACGTTGCGTAGCGCCTCCTGCGCGCGCTGGCGGGTGGACTGCTTCGACACGCCGGACATCTTCAAGCCATAGCCGACGTTCTCCAGCACGTCCATGTGCGGGAACAGCGCGTAGCTCTGGAACATCATGCTCACGTTGCGGTCCGCCGGTCCGAGCGTCGTCACGTCCCGGCCGGCGATCAGGATCCGGCCGGCGGTCGGCGCCTCCAGCCCCGCGATCATCCGCAGGGTGGTGGTCTTGCCGCAGCCCGATGGCCCCAGGATGGTGGTGAGGGTGCCGCTCGGCACTTCGAAGCTGATCTCGCGGACGGCGAGTGGCGCCGCCGGGTCCTGGCCATAGCGCTTGCTGACGCTTTGAAATTCGATGCCGGCGCCGGGGTTACTCACTGGACTACCCTCCGCGCTACGCGCTGCTGGATTCGCCTTGGGGCGGCCCGGCGTCTCATGCGATAACCTCCGCCCTTTGGGCCGTGGTGTCATGAGTCTTCGGAGCGGTCAGGCGGCTCATGGGATGCCCGGGACTGCGTTCAAGGATGGCTCAGCGACGGCCTTGCGGCGCCCCAGGCGGCGTTCGCCGACGAGGAACTGGATCATCGCCGTCGCGACGCTCATGAGCAGGATGAGGACGGTGCAGTACGCGAGGGCCACGCCGTAGTCGCCGTTGCCGACCCGGCCGATGATGTAGGTCGTCGCCAGCTCGTTTTCCGCCGTGACCAGGAAAATCACGGCCGAGACCGTGGTGATCGACCGTACGAAGCTGTAGACCAGCGCCGCCAGCAGCGCGGGCTTGAGCAGCGGGAGCACCACGTGGCGCACGGTCTGCACAGTGGACGCCCGCAGCATGACCGAGGCCTCATCGAGCGATCGGTCCAGTTGCCTGAAGGCCGCCGTTCCGGCGCGCACCCCGACCGGCAGGTTGCGGAACATGAAGCACAGCACGATGATCAGCCCGGTGCCGGTGAGCTCGAACGGAGGCACGTTGAAAGCAAGGATGTAGCTCACGCCCAGCACGGTGCCGGGGATCGCAAAAGCCAGCAAGGTCGAGAATTCGAACAGGCCCTGCCCCTTGAACTCAGTGCGTGCCAACAGCCAGGCGATCAACAAGCCGAGCGCCGCCGTCATCGGCGCCGAGATCGCCGCCAGCTTGAGGGTGGTGATGAGGGAATTCCAGGCAGTGCCGGCCCAGACCAGGCCGAACTGCCCCCACTCGAGCGCAAATGCGGTGCGGAAGTGGTTCAGCGTCAGCGTGTAGTCGCGACCCCAGGTCTGCACGAAGCCGCCGGCGAATGCGAACAGGTAAACCACCAGAGTGAAGGCAATCCAGGGCAGCGCCACGCCATGGACCAGCCGGCTGACCACCGGCGGCAGCGCCATCGGAATGCCACCGTCGCCCTTGCCGCTGACGGTGGTGTAGCTCTTGCGACCGAGCAACGCCCGCTGCGCGGCAAACACCGCCAGCGCGAACAAGGTCAGGATCCATGCCAGCGACGCCGCACGGCCCTGGTCGAACTGCGCGCCGACGATCGCGAAGAAAATCTCCGTCGACAGCACCGAGAACTGGCCGCCGACAACCACCGGGTTGCCGAAGTCCGCCATGCTTTCGATGAAGCCGACCAGGAACGCATTCGCCAGGCCGGGTTTGAGCAGTGGCAACGTCACCGTCATGAAGGTCTGGCGCGGGCTGGCGCGCAGGGTCTGCGATGCTTCTTCCAGGCTCGGGGCAACCGCCTGCACCACCCCGCGCATGATCATGAAGGCGATCGGCGTGAAGGCGAAGGTCTGCGCGATCCAGACGCCGAACCAACCATAGAACCAACGCGAGGGCGCCAGGCCGAACACCTGCTCCAGCACCTGATTGACAACGCCGGCGCGGCCGAACAGCAGGATCAGCCCGAGCCCGACCACGAACGGTGGGGTGATGATCGGAAGCATCGCCAGGATGTTGAGCGCCCGGCCGAAGCGCTTGCTGGTGCGTTCGGCCATCAGCGCCATCATGGTCCCGAGCACGGTGGTGCTGGTGGCCGTGAGCAGGCCGAGGAACAAGGTGTTCCACGCGACGCCGCAGCGCACGCCGCCCGCTACGCACTGGAGCCCGAAGTTGCGGTCGCTCGCCACCCGCTCCCACATCGCGCCCGGAGAGAATCCGCCCTCTTCAGTGAAGAAGGCGCTGCTCAGCGCCTTGAGCACCGGGAACAGGATGAACACCGCCATCAGCGCGCCGCAGCCGACCACGGCCGCTGCGACAAACAGGTCGCCCTTGAAGCGCCCGCAGCGCGCCAGGCCAAAAGCCGTCAGCACCACCAGCGCAGTGAGCGCGACAAACCCGCCCCAGCCGACGCCGAACTGATTGCGCCCGAGTTCGCCGAAGGCAGTGTTGAGCGGCGCGAAGCTCCAGCCTTTGGCGCCGATCAGGAAGCCGCTGGCGGCAAGCCCCAGCGCACCCACCAGTCCGCCAAGCAGCAGCAACCGGCCCTGCGGCCGGCCCGGCTTCAGCAGAGCGGCACCGAAGGTGAGCGCCAGTCCCAGCAGCCCCAGCCACAACCAGGGACGGCCATGGCGCGCCGCCTGCAGCACGCCGTTGGCCGTGTCTTCGCCGGCGAACACACGTCCGATTGCCATGAGTCCATTGCCTTCCTGCAACGCATACCACGGCAGCAGCAGGTAAGCGAGGACGCCAAGCGCCGTCCACGCCTGCAGCGCCGTGTTGGGAGTGCGTCGCTGCACCGCTGGCCCCGGCCGCGGCTCAGCGCGGCAACGAGTTGATTTCTTTTTCCCAGCGCGAGATCAGGCGCCGGCGCTCGGCGCTGGCGCCGTACTTGGCGTAGTCGTAGTCGATGAACTTGATCTTGCGGAAGTCCGGGACGTTGGCATCCATCTTCGCGGCCTTGTTCGAAGGCACCTGGAACGACTTGGCGGCAAAGGCGATCTCCTGCGCGCTCGGCGTCAACGCCCACTCGTAGAACTTCTTCGCGGCCTCCATGTTGCGGGCGCCCTTGATCAGGCTCATCGAACCGATCTCGGCGCCGGTGCCGTCGGTGGGCGTGATGGTCTCCACCGGGAAGCCCTGCATTTTCTCGCCCGGGCCGTCGTGCACGAAACTGATCGACAACGCGGTTTCGCCGCGCGCCACGGCCTTGATCGGCGCCGTGCCGGATCGCGTGTACTGGCTGACATTCTTGTGCAGCGCCTTGAGGTAGTCGAAGGCCTTGTCCTCACCCATCAACTGCACCAGCGTGGCGATCATGGTGTACGCGGTGCCGCTCGATGCCGGGTTTGCCACCTGCACTTCGCCCTTGTAGATCGGCTTGGTCAGGTCGGCCCAGGTGCGAGGCACCGGCAGGTTCTTCTTGGCCAGCAGTTCAGAGTTGTAGCCGAAACCCAGCGGCCCGGA
>JAJAZH010000270.1 GCA_026785815.1 Ramlibacter sp.
ATTCCCGGTTCGACGCCATCGCTCACCAACCTGCCCTCGGGTTGCGCCTTCAGGGCCCGCTGCGCGTATGCGACCAGCGTCTGTGCCATTGCGCCGGAGCAGACCTTTGCAGCCGCACGCACCTGGCGCTGCCACCATCCGCTGCATCTGGGCGCGGTGGCGCCGGAGAGCGCATGACCGATTTCATCAGGCTGACAGGGATGACACGGCGGTTCACGTCGCAGCCCTCGCTGACGGAACGGATTGCCAAACGCCTGACGGGATCGAAGAGCACCGCAACGGTGGTGCATGCGGTGGAAAACGTCTCGCTGCAGATCGCCAAGGGCGAGACGCTGGGACTGGTCGGCGAATCCGGCTGCGGCAAATCGACCCTGGGGCGGGTGGCGGCCGGCATTCTCAAGCCCACCAGCGGCCAGGCGGAGATCGCCGGCGCCCCGGTGATGTCAGGCGGACGCAAGACCACAACCCGGATCCAGATGGTGTTCCAGGACCCGTTTGCGTCGCTGAACCCGCGCATGCGTGTGGGTGCCACACTGTCCGAAGGACCGCTGGCGCACGGCCTCATCACCCAGGCCGAGATCGACAGCGACGTCACGCGCTGGCTGCTCGCGGTGGGTCTGGACGCCGCCGCCGCACAACGTTTTCCGCACCAGTTCTCGGGCGGCCAGCGCCAGCGTGTGGCGATTGCACGGGCCCTGGCGATGCGGCCCGATGCGCTGGTCTGCGACGAGCCGGTGGCGTCGCTCGACGTGTCGATCCAGGCCCAGATCATCAACCTGTTCCTGCAGCTGCGGCGCGACCTGAACCTCACGATGCTGTTCATCAGCCATGACCTGAGCGTGGTGCGCCACGTCAGCGACCGGGTGGCCATCATGTACCTGGGCCGGATCGTGGAGACCGGCCGGACCGAGGCCATCTTTACCGCGCCGCGCCATCCCTACACCCGGGCCTTGCTCGACAGCGCGCCGCGGCTGGCGGCCGACGGCGCCCCGGTCCAGGACATCCATCCGATCCGCGGCGAGCTGCCCTCACCCATCCATCCGCCGCCCGGATGTGCGTTTCACCAGCGCTGTGCGTTTGCCCAGGAGCGCTGCAAGCATGAATTGCCGGTGCTTCGGCCGGCGGGGGACCAGCGCGAAGCAGCTTGCCACTTTCCGCTGGACTGACGCGCACGGAGGGTGAACCTCAGTCTGCCTTCGCTCCCGAGAACTGGACGATCTTGGCCCACTTCTCGGTCTCCATGCGGTGGATGGCCCAGAACTGCTCGGGCGTTCCGGGCAGTGGCACGCCGCCGAGGTCGGCCAGCCTGGCCCGCATGGCGGGATCGGCCAGCACCGCATTGAATTCGCGATTGAGCCTGGCGATCACCGCCGGCGGCGTGCCCTTGGGAACGGCCGCGCCGAACCACGCGCTCGCCTCGTAACCCGGCACTGTCTCCGCGATCGTGGGCACGTCCGGCAGGGCCGGCGAGCGCTCGGCACTGGTCACGCCGAGGGCACGGACGTTCCCTGAGCGAATGTGGCCGATGATGGATGGCATGTTGTCGAACAGCACGTCGACCTGGCCGCCGAGCAGGTCGACGATGGCCGGGCCGGCGCCTTTGTACGGGATGTGCTTCATGCCGGCACCGGTCATGAAGCGGAACAGTTCGCCCGACAGGTGCACCGACGTGCCGGCGCCGGACGAGGCCATGTTGATCTTGTCCGGATTCTTCTTGCCGTAGTCGATGAACTCGGCCACCGTCCGGCCGGGGAAATTCTTGGTGACTGTCATGACGTTCGGCACCCGGGCGATTCCGGCGACCGGCAGCAGGTCGTCCAGGAACACGAAGGGCAGCTTGGGGTACAGCGTCGCGTTGATCGCGTTCGCCGGGTTGACGAAGAACATCGTGTAGCCATCGGCCGGGGCCCGGACCGCCAGCTCGGTGCCGATGTTGTTGCCGCCACCGGCGCGGTTCTCGATCACCACCTGCTGGCCCAGCCGCGCCGACAGCGATTGCCCCATCAGGCGCGCCAGGATGTCGGTGGTGCCGCCCGGCGGATACGGCACGATCCAGCGGATCGGCTTGTTGGGGTAATCGGCTTGCGCGACCGCGGTGCCGATGAAAACAGTGAAGAGAAGGACGAGGCCCGAGACGAGTTTGAACAGCGGTCGCATGATGGCTCCTGGTGATGTCCGGCAGGTTACTGGCAGCAGCGACCCGCCGTAAATAGGGCTCACCCTCAGATCGACGCCACCCCAGCCGGGGATCAAGGCGAAGTTGAAAATGGCAGAGTTGAAAGGCAGGGTTCCTTGGCAGCCAAACTTTCCACTGCATTGACCATCGTGCTGCCCGCGGGCGGCACCACGTCCGCGTTGCTCGACGCGCCCGCGGATGCCCAGGCCTGCTATGTGTTCGCCCATGGCGCCGGCGCCGGCATGCGCCACGCCTTCATGGCCGCCATCGCCAGCGGGCTGGCCGAACGCCGGATCGCGACCTTGCGCTTCCAGTTCCCTTTCATGGGGCAGGGCTCGCGCCGGCCCGACACGCCCGCCGTGGCGCACGACGCGGTCCGCGCAGCGGTCCAGGCGGCGTCGGAGCGGCTGCCCGGCCTGCCGCTGTTCGCTGGCGGCAAGTCGTACGGCGGTCGCATGACTTCACAGGCGCAAGCCAGTGAGCCGCTGCCCGATGTGCGGGGTCTCATCTTCGTCGGCTTCCCGCTCCACCCCGCCGGCAAGCCATCGACCGAACGGGCGAAGCACTTGAGCGACGTCCGGTTGCCGATGCTCTTCCTGCAAGGCACGCGCGACGCATTGGCGGAGCTGGAACTCATCAAGCAGGCCACCGCCCAGATCGCCAACCGCGCCACCCTGCACATCGTCGACGCCGCCGATCATGCCTTCCACGTCCTGGTGCGCTCGGGTCGCACCGACAAGGAGGTGCGGGAAGAATTGCTGGATGCGATGGCCGGATGGATGATGGGGAAGTTACGAGGCAAGTCATGAATATCAAGCACTACACCTATCGCGTCACATGGTCGCCTGAAGACGACGAACATCTCGGCCTGTGCGCCCAGTTCCCCTCTCTCAGCTGGCTTGCAAAAACGCCCGAAGCCGCACTTCGGGGCATTGCCAACGTCGTTGCGGAAGTCGTGGCGGACATGCAGGCCAGCGGAGAGCCTGTGCCCGAGGCGATGGCCGAAAAGCGCTACCGCAAACAGCAATCCACCTGATACTCGCGGGCCACAGAAAATCGCCTAACCCAAAAGGTGGATGCATTTGCGCCGCAATCGGCATTCAATCGAGCCCAATCCAGGGGGCAGCAATGAACATTCCGATGAGCGTGACAGCCGATTCGCTTCATGTGCGCAGTGCGGCCGGCATCGAAGCTGCGTCGCTCGGGTTTTTGAGTTTCGGGCAGGACGTCTCCATCACGGCACTGAACAACAACGGCACTTGGGGTCAGCTCGCCTTTGACGGATCCACCGGCTGGTGCAGCCTCAAATACCTCATTCCGAGCGGTGGTGCCGCGGCACCGTGGCTGCCACTGGCCTGCAAGGAGATCGGCGTGAAAGAGATTCCGGGCCCCGCCTCGCACCCGCGCATCTTCGAGTACATGGCCAGCGTCGACAACCTGCAACAGATGGAAGACAGCTCCACCTCGTGGTGCTCCTGCTTCGTCAACTGGTGTGTGGAACGCATTGCGCTGCGCGGCACCAACTCCGCCGTCGCCCAGTCCTGGAGCAACTGGCGCAACGGGAAATCCGCGGACTCCGTGCGCCCCGGCAGCCCGACCGCCGCCATGGTCGGCGACATCGCGGTGTGGGAGAGAGTGGCCCCCGGCGACTGGCACGGCCATGTTTCAATCTTCATCGACTACGACGCCGACACGGACAAGTTGCTGGTGCTCGGCGGGAACCAGGTCGACGCGGTTCGCTATTCCTGGTATCCACGCAACGACGCCAACCCCGCCAACTACTACAAGCTGCTCACGCTGCGCAGTGCATGAGAGACCGTGGGCACGGCCTGGCCAGGTCGTGCCTTTGCTTCGATGTTTCAGCAAGTTTCTCGCCTCGCTCTGAAAGGGAATCACATGAACTACTTCTGGGACCGGCACGAAATGGAGCGCCAGGGCGCTGCCAGTCCGACCATCCTGGCCATCGGCGACTCCTGGTTCTGGTATCCCTTCCGCGGCGGAAGCCTGATCAACAACCTCGGCGATATCGTCAGGAGCAAAGGCCATGTGATCCTGGCCAAGGGCATGAACGGCGCGGAAGCCGCGGATTACGTCGACGGCAAGTACGCCGGCATCGTGAAAGAGGCCCTGCGGCTGTACGGATCGAATCTGGACGCTGTCTTCATCAGTGGAGGTGGCAACGACTTCGCCGGTCTGAACGACCTGCGGCCCCTGCTCAAGAACAACTGCAAGGATGAAACGACCGCGCCCGGGTGCTTCCGCGACGGCGACCCTGGATTGCAAGCTTTCCTCGACGCCATGGACGACTGCTACCGCCGCCTGATCGGCACCATCTACACGCGCACGCGGCCGGACTGCCACGTGATCATGCACACCTACGACTACGCCATTCCCAACGGCAAAGGTGCGGCGAACAGGGAGGGCTGGCTGCTGCCTGCCTTGCTGGACGCGCAGGTGCCGCCCTGGCTGCACAGCCAGTGCATCGCGCATCTCCTGAACTCGTTCCGCGACACGCTGAACCGGATCTGCCTGTCAGACCCGGTGCACTTTCATGTGTGCGACAGCCTGGGCACGCTCGGCACTGGCGATTGGGCCAATGAGCTGCACCCGACAGCAGGCGGGTTCAAGAAAATCGCCGACCAACGCTGGAAGCCGCTGCTTCAACGACTGAAGTTGGCTCAATCCCCCTGAGCAATCGCGCCATCGCTGTGGGAACAAGCCAAATGGCGGCAATTAATACCTAATAAGGTATAATCCCCCGTGCCGGTTCAACGCGAGGAAAGACTTGCTGGCGCTGCCGGACGAGGTGATCGACAACTTTGGCTATGCGCTGGGCGCGGTGCAACTGGGGGCCACGCCGCCGCAGGCCAAGCACTGGAAGGGCGAAGGTTCTGGCGTGCTGGAGCTGGTGGGCACGCACCGGAGCGACGCCTTTCGCGCCGTGTACACGGTGCGCTTTGCCAAGGCGGTGTATGTGCTGCATTGCTTCCAGAAAAAGCCCGGCAGCGGCATCCGCACCGCGCAGACCGATATTGACCTGATTCACGAGCGGCTGAAGGTCGCGCAACAACATGACAAGGACCACAATGAAAGCTAAATCAAAGGTGCCTGCGGTTGGAGCGGTCGAGATGGGTTCGGGCAATGTGTTTGCCGACTTGGGCCTGCCGGACCCGGACGACCGCCGCTTGCGTGTGCAACTGGCCACGCGCCTGAATGATTTGCTGGAGCTCGAAGGCATGACGCAGGCCGCCGCTGCCAAACGCCTCGGCATCTCGCAACCGCATGTGTCTGAGCTGAAGAACTACAAGCTGGGCCGATTTTCCAGTGAGCGCCTGCTGCACTTCATCACCCTGATGGACCGGGATGTAGAAATCTTTATCCGTCCGCGCGCGACAACACCGCCAACCGGGTCGCTGGCCGGTGCGGTGACCGTCTGGGCTGCTGCATAGCCGGACAACCATGGGTGCCGCCCCGCAGCGGCGCAAGTCCCTAGCGGCGAACAGCGGCCGCCCGGCCGGGCCTCAAAACCCCCCGCCGCTGCGCACGAACTTCTGCAGCCGGCGGCCGAAGCCGACTTCGGACGTGTAGAGGTTGCCCTGGCCGTCGATCGCGAGGTTGTGGATCCACTTGAACTCGCCCGCCATGCGGCCGGTGCGGCCGAACTGGCCGACCTGCTGGCCGTCGGTGCGGCGCAGCATGTAGATGCGGCCGTTGGCGCCGTCGGCCACGTACATGTATTTTTGCACCGGGTCGTGCGACATCACCATGTCCCAGACCGCGCCGTTGGCCAGCGTCTGGATCTCGACGCGGAACTCCTGCTTGAATTCGCCGGCGCGCGTGAACACCTGGATGCGGTTGTTGGTGCGATCGCAGACATACACCAGGTCGTCGTGCGACACCCGCACGCAGTGCACCGGGTTGCTGAACTGGCGCGCGAGCGGCGCCGCCGGATCGTAGGCCGGCAGCTTGTCGTCGCTGGGCCGGCCGCCGTACGCACCCCAGTGGCGCTTGTAGGCGCCGGTGTTGGCGTCGAACACGATCACGCGCTTGTTGCCGTAGCCGTCGGCGACGAACAGTTCGCCCCTGGAGACGACCATGTTGGCCGGCTGCCCGAGTTGCGTCGGACTGTTGCTGCCTTCGGTGGGGCCGGCGCGGCCGATCTGCAGCAGGAACCTGCCGTCCTGCGTGAACTTGAGGATCTGGTTGTCGCCGACGGCATTGCCCGCCAGCCAGACGTTGCCCTCGCCGTCGATATAGATGCCGTGCTCCACCTTCGGCCAGTCGAAGCCAGTGCCGGTCGGGCCCCAGGACCGCAGCAGCTTGCCCTGCACATCGAACTCCGCCACCGCCGGCAGCGGCAGGCAGCAACGATGGGTCACCGGCTTGCTGGTCTTGGGGTCGTATTCGTCGGCCAGCAGCGAGGCCGGCCGGTGCAGCGCCCAGACATGCCCATTGCGCGGATCGACCGCGATGCCGGCGACCTGGCCGAACAACTGCTGCACGCCAGAGACTTCGGGAAGCGGTTGCGGCCACTGCGGGTCGACCCGAAAGTCGGGTGTGCCGGTGTTCATGCCGGGCAACGGCATCTGGCCGCAGGCGGACACAAGGATCGCTGTGAGCAGCGCCGGGAGCATCCGGGCGAGTGCGGCGGGGAACGGTTGCATCATGGGAGCCTC
>JAJAZH010000271.1 GCA_026785815.1 Ramlibacter sp.
CGGATCAAGTTCATCGCGTAATGCTCTTCGGGATAGCCCGAGAGGATCAGGATGCCGACATCCGGCGCCTTGGCCCGGATCATTCCAAGCGCATCGATTCCGCTCTGGCCCGGCATGGACAGGTCCATGACCAGCACATCGAGCTCGGTGGTGCGGACCAGGTCGATGGCTTCACGGCCGCTCGACGCTTCCCCGACCACACGCAGGTCGACCTGCTCCGAGAAAAACTGCTTCAGTCCCGACCGCACGATGGCATGGTCATCCACAATTCCGACTTTGATCATGTCTGGTTCTCTTTCGCGGTGACAAGTACAGGCCCGTTTGTACAACAACAGCGGAAGGGGCCATCTCCCTCAAGTCGTGATTATTCGCGATTTTATTCTTTACGCAGGCAGTTGGAGTGATATTCATGCGATCGTTTTCCATGCCGAAGATGGCCATCAGCCTTCTTTTGGCAATTCTGGCGGCCCTGGTGATGATCGGGATCAACGAGACCGGCTATAACCAGTCCACCGAGGCACTCGACGACATCGTCGAGGCGTCCAGAACCCGGGCCTCCCTGAACCGGCTGCTGCAACACGTGCTGGACGCGGAAACCGGTTCCCGTGGCTACCTGCTGACGGGCGATCCCCGCTATCTGGAGCCGTACAACGCAGCTGCGGCCGAAGTCGCGCGCAACGTCGACAGCCTGCGCCTGCTTTACACGCCCACTGGCGACGAATTCGCCACCTTGTCGCAATTGACAGGCAACGTGCAACGCAAGCTGGCCGAGATGGACCTGTCGGTGCGGATGCGCAAACAGGGCAACGAAGAAGCCTGGAAGTTCGTGCTGATGACCGATGTCGGCAAGGAGCACATGGATGCGATCCGGGAGCACGCCATCAAACTGATCGACGCCAGCGCCGGCCGGATGGAAGTGAGCCAGGTCCAGGTGCTCCGGTCGCTGCTGCTGGCCCGGATCGGGATCGCCGCGGTCGCCCTTGCCGGTTTGCTGGCCTTCTACCTCTACCTGCGACAGAGCACCGCGCTCAAACTCGGGGGCGAAGAGCAGCAGCGGATCCTGCAGCAGGAACGCGACCTGCTCGAGCGCCAGGTGAGGGAGCGAATGGCGACACTGGCCGAGCTGGCGACCCACCTGCAGCAGGTGCGCGAAGAGGAACGCGGGCACCTGGCGCGCGAGCTGCACGACGAACTGGGCGCCCTGCTGACGGCTGCCAAGCTGGACGTCGCTCGCTTGAAATCGAAACTGGGAACCCAGGCGCCGGAATTCGCCCAGCGTCTGCAGCACCTGACCGAAACCCTCAACAGCGGCATTGCACTGAAGCGCCGCATCATCGAGGATCTGCGGCCCTCGTCCCTGTCCAACCTCGGGCTCACGGCGTCGCTGGAGATCCTGGCGCGCGAATTCGCCGAACGCTCGGCGATGGATGTGGCCACCAACCTCGAAGCGGTGGATCTAGACGATTCGAGCCAGCTCACGGTCTATCGCCTGGTGCAGGAATCGCTCACCAACGTCGGCAAGTACGCCCAGGCGGCGCAGGTCGACATCAGCGTGCGCAATGCCAGCGGCCAGGTCGAAGTCGAAATCAAGGACAACGGCCTTGGCTTCAATGTCGACGACGTTCGCACCTCGACCCACGGCCTGGCGGGAATGAAACACCGGGTCGAGGCGGCAGGCGGCCGGCTGTCGGTGCAATCCGAGCCCGGCCAGGGCACCCGCATCAGCGCGTCGCTGCCCCGCAGCCTGCAGATTTCACCCGCGTGAAATTCTCTTCCTTCACCCGCGTCAATTTCCCGTCCGGACGTCGGCCAGTTCCTACAGCCACCCATCGCGGCCACCGACAAACAGTCACGCCAGTGGCTGATCACGAATGGATGAACTTCCCGTTTACCGTTGCCTCATGCGTTCGAGCCGGGTGGCACAGACGCGGGATGATGCTCCCTGCCGATTTCAACGTCGGGTTGGGTGGCAACTTTTTTCGCCCCTAACCAATGAGGAATCCATGAACACACCTTCCACCAAATCCCTGCGCACCAGCGCCAGCAGCTATGGCGACGATGCAGTCAATAGTGCAGAGAGCGCTCTGGAAAGCACCCGTCAACTGGCCAGCCAGGTGCTGGAACGCGCCGGTGAAAAAGTACGCGACCTGCGTTACGGCGCCCGCGACCTGGCCGGCAAGGGTCTGAGTGCGGCGACCGATGCTACCGCCGCCGCCCAGCGGCAGCTGTCACGCTACGCCGACGTCACCGGCCGCTATGTTTCCGAGCAGCCCGTGAAGTCGATCCTGATCGGCGTCGCCGCGGGCGCCGCGATCGCGGCCCTGGTGGTCGCCGCCCGCCGCCGCAACCGTTATTGATCCAGTCACCGGAAAATCGACGATGGCTTGGGTGCACCCTATTTTCTCGGTACTGGTCCGCAGGCCCGAACTGGTCGTCGACCACCTCAGTGGCTATGCGGCACTGGTCCAGCAGGAGGCATCCTCACTCGGGCTGGAGGTGGCGCGCTGCGCCCTGGCCTGGGCAATCGCCGTCGTCTCGTTCATCGTGTTCCTGGTGCTGGCCGGCGTCGCCGTCATGCTGGGCGTGATGCAAGATGAATTCCACTGGATCCTGATCGTGGCTCCGGGGCTCGCCCTGGCGCTTGGCGCCGTCGCGACCAGCATGGCGCTCAAGAGCATGCCGTCGAATATATTCGTTGAATTGCGAGGGCAGCTCGAAGCCGACGCCCAAGCGTTGCGGATGGCCGGAGGCGGTTCATGACGCCAGCGGATAAGCTTGCGCTCAGCCGCCTCGCCATCCTCGACTACCTGGCACCCAAGGACCATCGCAAGGAGCGCAGCCGGGAGCAGGAGCGCCGGGCAGATGCAGCAGCAGCTGCGGCGGCCGAAATCGACACCGATGCTGACGCGGGCGGCAGGAGCGATGCCCGCAAGCGAAGCCGCTGGTCGCGTCCGCGCTGGTTCAGCGGCATGACCGGGGTTGCAAGCTCCTGGTGGCTAGGGCTTCCTGCGCAGATTGCTTTCGTGATGTTGAGGCCGCCGCTGCAGTCGTACATGCGGGGCAGGCCGTTCCAGGTGTTGGGGTTGGGGGTCGGGGTCGGCGTGC
>JAJAZH010000272.1 GCA_026785815.1 Ramlibacter sp.
CCGCTGGGGCGGGTGCTGGTCTCCAACGGCTGGCTGGACGAGGAGACGCTGGCTGAAGCGATTGCCTACCAGGCCGACCTGCCGCGGGTCAACCTCACGGCCGACCTGGTTCGATCCAACGCGGCCATGCTGCCGGTCGACATGGCGATCCGGCACCGGGCGATTCCGCTCGGCCACAACAAGGCCGGTGGCGCTGTGTTGGCAGTGGCCAGCCCGCTGACTCCGGACGCGATCGTCGAGTTGACGCAAGAGCTGGAGATGGAACCGCTGCAACGGATCGCACGCGAGGGCGAGATCGCGGTAGCGCTGCGGATGCTGCGCGAGCGCAGCGGCGGGGCCGATGCAGCAGCGTCGAAAGTTGTGCCCAGCGGTCCGCTGTTGGGGGACATGCTGATCGAACGGGGATTGTTGCGCAAAGAGGTCTTCGATATGGCGATGCGCGATTACCGGCCTGACAAGCACGGCCGCATCGGCGATTATCTGGTCGACCGCCGCGTGATCCCGCGCGATGTGGTGGAGCAGGTGGTTCAGGAACAGCGCAGGTTCTTCGCGGAAGCGGCAACGCAATCAACATGAACAACAAACGGGTTTCTTCCTCCCTCTTTCTTGCCGGCGTCCTGACCCTCTTTGCTGCGTCCGCCCAGGCGCAGCAAGAGCCGCTCCCGCTCACCGGTCCGGCGTTCGACCGGGCCGACCAGGCCTACAAGGCTTACCAACAGGGCAACTACGACCGGGCCATCGCGATGGCCCGCGAGGCGATCCGGCTGCGGCCCGACGTGCCGCGCCTGCGCCAATTGCTGGCCGATGCGCAGAAGGCGAAAACAGGAGGCCGTCCCCGCTCCGCTCAGGCGGTCACGACGCGTCCGCAGGCGAGGATGGCGCGCCCGACCGCGCCGGTCGGCGCACCGGCCGATCCTGCGTTCCTGGCCGCGGATGCAGCGTACAAGGCATACGACCAGCGCAACTACCCGGCTGCGGTGACCAGTGCGCAGGAGGCCGCCCGGCTGGCGCCGACCAATCGGGCCTACCGGTTGCTGCTGGTCAACTCGCTGATCGCCGCCGGCCGGATGCAGGAAGCAGAGCAGGCGATCGACCAGGGCCTGCAAGCCGCTGGCGACGACGCCGCGTTGCGGGGCCAGCGCGAAATCATCCGCCGCAGCATGGCCCAGGCCGCCGGCGCGGCCATGTACCGCGCACTCGAAACCGGAAATCTTTCCGCCGCGGCCACGTCGGCTCGGGCCGCGGTGCAGTTGGCGCCAGACAACGCGGCGTATCGACTGATCCTGATCAATGTCCTGCTGCGTTCCGACCAGTTGGCCGAAGCCGAGAGGCTGGCGGGCGAAGCGGTGGCGTTGCTCCCGGACAGTGCGGTTCCGCTGGCCATGCGGGCCTATGCCCGCCAGCGGCTCGGCCGGGGAGCCGAAGCCGGGGCCGACTTGGATCGCGCGCTGCTGCAGCGTGGCCTCAGTGCGGCGGCGCAGCGCAACCTCCGGCTGATCGCCGCCGATTCGGCGCTGGCGGCACGCGAACCGCAACTTGCCCTGGAGATCCTCCAAAGCCTTGCAGCGTCTGATGCGGAGGTTGCGCAAAGGCGCACCGCTGCCAGCCGGCTGTCGGTGCGAGCCGGCATGACGGCGCCGGCGCTGACCGGCGCCAACTTTCCCGTGCCGGGCCTGGACTGCGGCTCCGCTGAATCGGCGTCGACCTGCGCGTTGCTGCCCGGCCAACCGGCTCGCGATCCGGCTTTCGAGCTTGCCGCCGCGGCGTATCGCTCGCTCGAGGCGCGCGACTATCCAGCCGCGGCCGACAAGGCGGCCCAGGCCGCTGCCATTTCGCCGACCAACCGCGATTACCAGTTGTTGTTGCTGGAAGCGCAGGTCGGGGCTGGCAGGCTCGCCGATGCGGAACAAGCCGCCAGCGCGGCGCTGGCACTCGACCCGGGTGACGGCGCGGTGCTGGCGCAACGCGGCTCGATACGAAAGCGGCTCGGCAACGAAGCAGGCGCTGCGGAAGATTTCAATTCCGCGATCGCCACCGGTCAACTGACGCCGGTCGCGGAGGTCGGTGCCCTGGCCGACCTCGGTCGGCGCGCGGATGCGCGTCGCCGCTACGCGCAAGTGCAGGCTGGTGGCCAGCTCCAGAACGCAAGCGACCTCGACCTTGCCTACCTGGCGGCCCGGATCGGCGATGACCAGGCGGCCCGCGAGGCGTTCGCGAGGGCCGATACGGCAGGCAAGCTGCCCGAGAGCGCCTTGCAGGATGCTGCTTATGCAACCTTGCGCGGCGGCCGCGACAGTGAAGCGGTCGGCTATTTCAAGCGCAGCATCGACGCCGCCGATTCGCTCAAGCTGCGGCTGGAACCGCAGATGGTGTTCGACACCCGGCGGGCCGTGGCGGACATCACCCGCCAGGGGGGTGTGATTGCATCCCTGACCTACCGCGGCGCCGGCGGCGGCGTGGTTTCCGGGTTTGGCGCATCGCAGGGCACTGTCGGCAACAAGACCGCGCAACTCGGCGTCGAAGGTTACTGGCGTCCGTTTGGCTATCGCAATGGGCGCTACGTCGAACTGTTCGCGCGCGGCTTCACCACGCTCTACAGCCAGGCTGGCGGCGCGACCGGCACCGACAGCCTGCAAACCGCGCTGGGCATCCGCTGGAAGCCACTCAGCCAGCACAACGCGGTGCTGTCGCTGAGCCGGGTGTTCTCCAGAGGCGCGCCGGACGACTGGCTGGCGCAGGCGGCATATTCGCTGGACGTTGGCACCGACCTCCGGGTCGATGCGGACAACTGGTGGACCACCAGGGTGGCCGCGGAGGCCGGGCGCTACTTCCAGAACCCGCAAAACTACGGCCTGGCCAGCTTGCAGGTCGGCAAGAGCTACCGCATGGGCGGCGAGGGCAAGACCGTGCTCTACCCGCACGGCGTGGCGGCGGCGGAATACAACTCGCTGCTGGTGGACAAGCTGTCGGTCGGCGCCGGGCCGGGCGTCAGCCTGCGTCACTGGTTCCGCGAAGACCGGTATGCAGCGCCGCGTTCGTACGTGGACTTCTCGCTGCAGTACCGATTCCGGCTGTCCGGGGATGAGCGTGCCAAGGGCCTGTTCCTGACGTCCCTGATTTCGTACTGACACCAGGAGCGGTCTTCATGATCCGGTTCCTGGCCCGTTCGGTTGCGATGCTGTGCGCTGTTCTGGCGGCCCTGTTGGGCTGCGCCGTGCAGGTGCCACCGATCGAAGGCACGGTCTGGCAGATCGACAACGAAACCTTCGTGCCGAAAGGCGATTGGGATCGCCTGGGCGCGAAGCGCCTGCTGGTGCAATGGACGGTGGTCGATGGCATCGCTTTCCGGGAGGACACCGGCCTGCCGAGCGGCAACATGCCGGACTGGAAGCGGATCGCGGCCGAGCCCTGGGCGCGCGAGGTCATCCTCGGCCTGGCCGGGCGCTTCGACGAAAAAAGCGCACGTGCCGAGATCGCGCAACTGGCCGAATTGTCGGCACGGCTCGCGAAACTGCCGACACCGCTCAACGTCGTGGGTTATTACTTCCCGGTGGAAATCGATCCGACCTGGACCGAGGCGCCGCAGCTCACCGCGTTGCTGAACCGGCTGCCCCGGCCGCTGTGGATCAGCGTCTACGACAGCGCGAACGTCGGCCCGCAGGAACTGGCTGATGGTTTGACCAAGTGGTTGCCACCCGACGTCGGCGTCTTTTTCCAGGACGGCGTCGGGGTCCACGCACGCGAGGCCTGGGTCGCCCGCCACTACGTCACGGTGCTCGAGCGCACCCTCGGCAAGGGCCGGGTGCGGGTGATCGCCGAAGCTTTCCGGCCCAAGGAAGGCGGCGGTTTCAGGCCGGCCACCATCGGTGAGCTGCGGCCGCAGCTGGCGACCTATGCGGGCCTGCCGATCTACCTGTTTGAAGGTCCCCGCTATGTCCCGTCCAGCCTTGTGGATGAGCTGGTCAAGGCTGGGGCTGGCCAACCCCGCTGAGCGCCTCTCCGCCTTCTCCACTGCTGAGGTGGTTCGTGTCCTACATGAGCTTGTCGGTGTACCCGACAGGAAACATTCGCAACGTTTCTAAAGTGCAGTTGCGCCATGGAATACAAACTGACGATTCACACCATCTCGGCAGCCATCTTGCTTTGCTGTGCTGGCGCCTCGTCTGCTCTGTCCCTGGGGCCGGTCAGCGGCGCCACGATGGTCGGACGGCCGCTCGAGTTGAGCGCGCCGATCCAGTTCGACGATCTTGCGTCTGGCACGTCTGGCACGTCTGGCAATGGCTCAGGTTGTGTCAACGCGGAAGTGTTGTACGGCGAGCGTCCGGTCGCTGGCGACAGAGTAAAGGTGAGCGTTTCGCTTGATTCGGCCAGCCAGATGTCGGTGGCCAGGATCTCCAGTTCGATGGTGGTCGATGAGCCCGTGATCACGCTGCTGCTGCGCGCCGGTTGCGGTCGGCAATCCGCAACCCGTCGCTATGTCCTGCTGGCAGAAGCCCCGCGGGAAGATTCGATTGCTCTTGCCGCTACTTCAGTCCTGACGCCGAGCAATGCCCCCACGGGCGAGGCCAGAGCGGGCTCCGCCAACCGACCAGACCGGACGGCCCCGACCGGCCCCGGAATTTCAACCCGGACTTCCGGTGATGGATCGCCGGTTCGCGCGGCAGTGGAACGCCCGATGGCGTCGATGTCCGCGCACGGCGCCGCGCCACGCGGGCGGCTGCAGCTGGCGGTGTGGGATCCCGCAACGGAGCTCCCATTCGGACTTCGGACCTCATCGGAACTGCGGTCCATGCCGGCTGTCGATCCGGCGCACCGGGCTGCCGCCACCGCGCTCTGGCGAGTTTTGAATGCGCAGCCGCAGGATCTGCTCAGGACCTCCGAGCGCTTGCGCAGCCTGGAAGGCGAACTCTCGTCTCTGCGCGGCGTCGCAACGCGGCATCGCAACGAAATCAGCTCCGCGCGCGAGGCGCTGCAGAACGCGAAGACCCAACGCCACACCCACCTCCTGCTGGCCGCCGTGCTGGCCGTTCTTGCTGGCGGCGCCGCGGCATTCCTCTGGCACCGTACCCGGCGCAGCACTGCGCCTGCTGCTGATTCCACCTGGCATCCATCGGGTCACGCCGATGGGGACCTGTGGGTCGATGACCGGCTCGAACCTGCGGCGTTCACCGCCGAACCGGAGCCGAAAACTCCGGCAACGGTGCTGGTGCCGCATGCTCCGGAGGTGGTGGTTCCGTTGATCGCTGTTCTGGTGGCGGTTCCGGTGGCTGTCCCGGTCGCGTCAAGGACAGCCGGACCGGTTTG
The DNA here is from genome assembly GCA_026785815.1 of Ramlibacter sp. Lineage (GTDB taxonomy): Bacteria > Pseudomonadota > Gammaproteobacteria > Burkholderiales > Burkholderiaceae_C > Ramlibacter. The sequence goes on from JAJAZH010000272.1 coordinate 5,305, forward strand.
GGACCCGGTTGCGACCCGGCACCGCGACGTGGTTCCGGATGCCCCGATGCTGACGCCGCTCGAGTTCACCTTGCCCGACGCGCCGGCTGCGCCATCGCCGATCGTGCAGCCCGACCAGTCCGTCGGCCTGAGGGTGGACAGCCTGCAAGGCGCGCAGCAGCAGGCTGAATTTTTCGGCTCGCTCGGACAATACGACGAGGCGATCGCCGTCCTCTCGGAATACATCGACGCGGCCAGTGAAAAACCGGTTCTCGCTTTCCTGGAACTGTTCCGCATCTATCACGGCATCGGCAAGCGGGTCGAGTACGAAGAGCTGCAGTCCCGGTTCCGGAAGGCTTTCGGCGCCGATGTCGCGGGCTTCAGTGAATTCAGGCAAGAGACGCTCGAGCTGGAGGCGTACCAGGTTGCCATGATGCGGGTGTCCAGTTCGTGGGCGACGGCCGATGGCCAGGACATCATCGAGGAACTCCTGTTCAAGCGGCCGCCGACGCCACGCGACGTGATGTCGCTGCAGGCGTACCGCGATCTGCTGTGGCTCTATGCCCTCGGACACGACATCGTCAACGGCAACCAGTCACCGGCCGGTTTGCAACTGATGGGCGATTCGGGCCTGCCGAACAACCACTTCATCCTGCCCTGGGCTTTCGGCCACGAAGGGGGGCCGTCCGAACTGTCGCTGGAGAGCCTGAGATCCATCGACGTGGCGCCGGAGCTCGAAGCGTTTGGCGTCGACATCGACCTGACCTCGATGCCGAGCGATTCCGGGCAGCATTCGCGGCGTGAAGAAAAGACCGGGCCGCAGTCGAAGCCGGGAGCGCTGTCGATCCAGCCCGTCGTTCCCGACGGGCCCGGCAGTTTCGACGATGTGATGGAAGGCCAGCGTCGGAGATAATGTGCGCGACCTGACCCGATCGAATTCAACGGATCAATCTGCGAAGATGCAGTTGCGTCAAATGCCTTCCCACCGCGACAACTTGCCTGCCGCCAGCCCGCCACTGCCCTTCAATGCACCGCTGATTCCGCTGGACGAACGGCAGCGGCTGCTGGAACTGCGCGACTTCGCGGTGCTCGACACCGAACCCGATGAAGACTACGACCGCCTGGTCCAGCTGGCCACGGTCCTGTGCGGTACACCGATGGGCACGCTGACTTTTGTCGACGCCAGCCGCCAGTGGTTCAAGTCCCGTGTCGGCGTCACGGCGCTTGAATCGACGCGAGAGGGCGCTTTCTGCGCCCAGACGATCCTGGATTCCGACCGGCTGCTCGAGATTGCGGACGTGGAACAAGCGCCCTGGTTCGATCCGAAGCTCTACGGCGATGACGTGCCCGCGGTGCGGTTTTATGCCGGCGCTCCGCTCAAGACATGGGACGGCAGTTCGATCGGGGCGCTGTGCGTGATGGACGCGGTTCCGCGTTCGCTGACCGGAGCCCAGCGCGATGCGCTCAACAAGCTGGCCAAGGCCGTGGCGACCCAGCTCAACCTGCGGCGCCAGCTGCGCATTGCGACCCAGACCGACCGGCTGACCGGGTTGCCGAACTGGTTTCATTTCGAGGCCCAGTTCGATACCTCCCGTCCGCACAAGGGAATCGTGGCGTTCGTCAGGCTCAAGACCGTCAGCCAGATCAACTCGGCCCACGGCTTCCGGGTGGCCGACGGGCTGATCAAGCAAGCCGCCGACCGCCTGCGCAGCTTCACCGACGGCGGGGCTTTCATCGGTCGGATCAAGCGCGGCCTGTTCATCCTGTTTTTACCCGACACCGACCCGGACCAATTTGCGGGCAAGACTGCTCCCGGCCTGACCTCGGTGTTGCAGGCTCCCTATAGCGTCAACAACCTCACCTTGGTGTGCCCGATCAACCTGGGTTTCGCAGCCTTTCCGCGCGATGGCAATTCGCTGGACGAAGTGGTGAATTCGGCGGATGCGGCGCTGCAGATGGCGATCGAACGCGACGAGTCGGTCGCCTTCTTCGACAAGTCGGTCGACAACGTGCTCAGCGTGCATTACCGCCTCGAGCCGCAACTCAGGCAGGCCCTCACCGAAGGCCAGTTCGTCAATTACTACCAGCCCAAGATCGACCTCAAGACCGGCGAGATTTCAGGCGTGGAAGCCTTGATCCGGTGGCTGCATCCGCAGCGCGGCCTGGTGCCGCCGATGGAATTCGTGCCAGCGCTGGAG
>JAJAZH010000273.1 GCA_026785815.1 Ramlibacter sp.
ACCTGAAGATGGCGGTCGCGCTGGTGCTGTCCGGTTTCTTCATCCGCACGCGCTGGTGGATCAAGGCGTTGTCGGTGCTGTTCATCCTGCCCTGGGCGGTGCCCTCGATCCCGACCATCCTGTCGGTGCGCTTCATGCTCAATCCCGAATGGGGCGTCATCAACTCGCTGATCTTCCGCTGGACCGGGCTGGACGGGCCGAACTGGCTGAACGACCCCACGCTGGCCCTGTCGTTGTCGATGCTGATGCACATCTGGAAGTCGCTGCCGTTCTGGACGCTGATCCTGATCGCGGGCCGGCTTTCGATTCCCGGTGAGCAGTACGAAGCGGCGTCGGTCGACGGCGCCACCGGCTGGCAGAAGTTCAGGTTCATCACCTGGCCCTCGATGCGCACGCTGTACGTCACCTCCACCATCCTGTCGGCGATCTGGACGCTGGGCGACTTCAACAGCGTCTACCTGCTGACCGGTGGCGGCCCGGCCGACCTGACCCATGTGCTGGCGACGCTGGGAATCCGCTACCTGCGGCTGGACCAGGTCGACGTGGCGATGGCGTCGATCGTGGTGGCGCTGCCACTGGTGCTGCCGCTGGTCTACTTCATGATGAAGCGGCTGTCCAGATGAGCAGGTCCGCCCGCCGTTGGACCCTGCGTGCGGTGACGGCCGAGGCCAGGCTGCTGCTGATCGGCATCCCGGTGTTCCTGTGGACCATCATTCCGGTCTATCACATGTTCCTGTTCGCGATCTCCGAGCGCGACTCGGCGACCTCGGGCCGGCTGTGGCCGAAGAACCCGACGCTGCAGAACTTCGACATCGTCTTCAACCAGAAGCACTTCTACCTCGGCCACTTCTGGCAGCAGCTGGGCAACTCGCTGCTGATCGCGGTCGCGGTGGGATTGATCACGCTGTTCGTCGCGACCACCGCGGCCTTCGCGATCAGTCGGCTCAAGGTGCGAGGCGGGCGCACGGTGATGAACCTGGCGCTGTTCACCTATTTCATCCCGGCCGCGTTCCTGGCGGTGCCGATGTACAAGACCATGGCCAACTACGGGCTGCTGAACAACAAGTGGTCGCTGATCCTGGCCATGGTCACGATCGCGTCGCCGTATTGCATCTGGGTGCTCAAGCAGGCGTCCGACAAGCTGCCCTACGAACTGGATGAAGCGGCGCGGATGGACGGCGCCACGCCGCTACAGCTGTTCTTCCTGGTGTACCTGCCGCTGATGCTGCCCTCGATGGTGGCGGTCGGCACCTACGCGCTGCTGCTGGCCTGGAACGAATACCTTTACGCCTTCCTGCTGCTGTCCAACGAGACCGATCTCACGCTCGCGGTCGCGCTGGGCAATTTCCTGGCGGCCGACGATTCGCCGTGGGAATTGCTGATGGCCACCGGGTTCGTCTATGCGCTGCCGCCGGCGGCCATCTACTACGCCTTCAAGCGCTACATGGTGTCGGGCCTGACGGCCGGCGCGGTGAAGAGCTGATTCACCGACAGCAAAGGAATTCCATCCCCATGGCGGCCGTCTCGTTCAACCAGGTCGAAAAGAGCTTCGGCAAGTTCAAGATCATTCACGGCATCAGTTTCGACATCGCCGACGGCGAGTTCGTGGTGATGGTGGGGCCCTCGGGCTGCGGCAAGTCGACGCTGCTGCGGATGCTGGCCGGGCTGGAGGAGATCACCGCCGGCGAGATCGCGATCGACGGCCGCGTGGTCAACGAAGTCGACTCCAAGGACCGCGACATCGCGATGGTGTTCCAGAGCTATGCGCTGTATCCGCACATGACGGTGGGCGAAAACCTCGGCTTCAGCCTCAGGCTGCGCAACGCCGACCGAAAACTGGTCAACGAGCGGGTCGCCAACGCGGCACGCATCCTGGACCTCGACACCATGCTGGAGCGCTTTCCGCGCGAGCTGTCCGGCGGCCAGCGCCAGCGGGTGGCGATGGGGCGGGCGATCGTCCGCGATCCCAAGGTGTTCCTGTTCGACGAGCCGCTGTCCAACCTCGATGCCAAGCTGCGGGTCGCGATGCGCGCCGAGATCAAGGCGCTGCACCAGCGCCTGAAGACCACGACGGTGTACGTCACGCACGACCAGATTGAGGCCATGACGCTGGCCGACCGCATCGTCGTGATGCACGACGGCATCGTCGAGCAGATCGGCACGCCGCTGGCGCTGTTCGACCGGCCCGGCAACCTGTTCGTGGCCCAGTTCATCGGCTCGCCGTCGATGAATGTGCTGCAAGGGACGCTGCGCAAGGAGGGCGACGCCAACCATGTCGAGGCCGAAGGCCATGCCTGGCCCGCGCCGCGACTGTCCGCGGCCACCGATGGCCAGGTCGTGCATTACGGCGTGCGTCCGACCGACATCGAGATCTGCGCGGCCGCCGACGGCGTGCCGGCGCAGGTGATCGTGGTCGAGCCGACCGGCGCTGAAACCGAACTGCTGCTGCAGGTCGGCCAGTCGAAGATGATCGTTGTCACGCACGGCCGGACCTCCGCCCAGCCGCAAGACCGGGTCGGATTGCGGATCGACCCGGGCAAGGTCCACCTGTTCGACCAGTCCCCGGGCGCTGTCCGGATCGGGTGAGAAAGAGCTGACATGACCGCATCCTTCACCCGGGTCGGGCTGTTCACGGACAGCGACGGTCGCGCACGCTTTAGCGAACAGCAATTGCCGCTCGCCCACGGCACGGACGCGTCGCGCCTGTCCGAAGTCTTTGCCTCCGGTGGCTACCAGTTGCGCCGCAGCCCGGTCGGCTTTCGCAGCCAGTTCCACTGCACCGACACACCGCAGTGGGTCTTCATCCTGGGCGGCCAGATGGAAATCGGCCTGCAGGACGGCAGCAGCCGCGTGTTCAGCGCCGGCCAGCATTTCCATTCCGCCGACCGTTTGCCGCAAGGCGTGTCCTTCGATCCGAAGGTGCACGGCCACTGGAGCCGCCAGGTCGGCGACCAGCCGCTGCTGACGCTCTTCGTTCGCGGCTGACGTTGGGTCAGCGTCAACAACCACAGGTCGCGGCCGGGCGGCCGATAAGATCGGGTCATGTCTCCGAAAAAAGGCTGACCCGTGTCCGTTCGACCGTCGCCCGAGGAACACCCGGGCGCAGCACTGGAATCGCCTGAACACTATCTCGGCACGTCCGCCCTGCTCGACCTCCAGGACAGCAAACTGCGCCTGCGCGCTCGCTCATTGACGCAGTTGTGCAAGACCGACCGCGAGAAGGCCATGGCGTTGCACAACTACGTCAAGCGGCTGACCTTCGAGCGGCCGTTCAAGCTGCGGCTGCGGACGGCGCGAGAGGTGATGAAAGCCGGTCGCGGCGACGCCGCCGACAAGTCGGCCCTGCTGGTGGCGCTTCTGCGCCTTTGCAATATCCCGGCGCGCATCCGGTTTGTCGAACTGCGGGGCGACATCATGCGCGGACTCGGCGCGAGCACGGCGCCGACCCCGAGGCCGGTGGTCGAGATCTGGCTAGGCACGCGCTGGGTGCGCACCGATACCTATATCTACGATGTCGAGTACGTCGCCGCGGCGCGCCAGCGCCTGAAGGACAAGGCTTGGGAGTGGGGCTACGGGATCCACCGCAACGGGCATTCGATCTGGAACGGCACCGACGATGCCGTCCTCGGCGGCTTCCCGATGGAGCAGGACCCGATGGTGCTGCAGATGCTGGGCGTGTTTCACGACCCGCTGCAATTCGTCAGGTCCGATCTCTTTCGCAGCAAGGAACGGCCGCTCGGCCGCTTGCTGCACGTGAACATGCTGGCGCTCGGGATGCGCCAGGTGGTGCGCACATTGCGCGAAGAGGCCAGCCGGAAGGCACCTCGCAGCCGCAGCGGCAACTTATTGTGAAAAGGCTCTCAAGTCTTGGGGGGCGGGTGCAAGGCTCTGGGCCGGACCCTGCAACCCCGCAGTTTCCTGCGCGCCGTCGATCCGGAAGAATGCAATCAGCTGCTGCAGACCCTGCGCCTGCCCGCTCATCTCCTCGGAGGTTGCCGCCAGCTCTTCCGCTGACGTGGCGTTCTGCTGCGTGATCTGGTTGAGCTGGCCCATGGCATCGCCGATCTGGCCGACGCCCGTGGACTGCTCCTGAGACGCGGCCGCGATCTCGCGCACCAGTTCGGAGGTCTTGCGCGCGGTCGGCACCATTTCGGCAAGCACGGTGCGCGCTCGTTCCGCCACCACCACCGAGTTGTTCGCCATGTCGCCGATTTCCTTGGCGGCCTGCCGGCTGCGCTCAGCGAGCTTGCGCACTTCGCCCGCGACGACCGCGAAGCCACGGCCGTGCTCGCCGGCGCGCGCCGCCTCGAT
>JAJAZH010000274.1 GCA_026785815.1 Ramlibacter sp.
CTGCCAAACACCAGCGCCGTGTCTTCATTGACCGCCTGCGCCACAGGCACCGTGTTCACCGGCGCTGCGTTGGTCGTGCCCAGGTTCACGTGGACGATGAGCGCGGCCTGGCCCAAAGGCGCGGCGCGAAAGCCACCGGGTTTCGACAGTCCCGCGGTCGATGTGCTCGCCGCGATATACACGCCGGATGCGTTGGCGGTTACGCCTCCGACAGCCATGCCGGAACCATAGTAAGTGCCATAGTCGAGGTCGGCACTCCCCGCCCCTGCCGGATTGATGACGGCGACGAACATCGCCTTTCCGGTATTTGTACTCTGGAGCGCGTCGGCGGTAATCGGAAAATTGGAAGAGTCCGTATGGCCGACCACCACCACCCGCCCGCCGGACAGCACAACTCCCGACGGTTGATCCGGCCCCATGGCGGCAACATTGTTCGACCCGCCAAGATAGGTCGAATAGACAAGTGACGCAGCGCCGACGAGTCCCGTGTTGACAACCCGCAGGTATCCGGCCGTCGTAAAGTTCGGCAGCGCGGCGCGGGGCTGTAACGCGCCGGGAGTGATGACGAAGTCCGCTGTGGTAATGAGGGTGCTATTGCCTACGACATAGGCCAGGCCCGCACCATCGATGGCCACCGCGCTGGAGGTGTCTGCCCGGCTGCCCCCGACATAGGTCGAATAGACGACCGAGCCGCCGGTCACATCGAAACGCGCCAGAAAGCCATCGTCCGCGCCGTTCAAGGTGATGTCGTGGCCGTTGACGATCGTAAGATTATTCGACCTGGTGTTCCCCACCAGATAGGCGCCGCCCAAGGTGTCGACGGCCACACCTGTTGCCGAGTCGGCCTGCAGACCTCCATATTGCGTTTGATACAGCACGGCTCCGACGGCGCTGTACTTGTTGAGGAAAGCGTTATCGGTCGTTCCATGCAGGGGATTGACCACGCCGCCTGCATAGCTGACCTGGCCGGCGGCATAGACATTGCCCACGGCATCGAGAACGACCGCATTGCCCGAATCCGTCGCCGCGGTGCCGCCGAAGTACGTGCTGAAGACAAGCGCCGTGCCGGTGGCGTCGAGCTTGAACACGACCGCGTCCTGCGTGCCCGAGATCGCCCCCTGGCTGGCCGCGAGGGTCGGAAAGTTGGCTGACTGGGTCCATCCGGTAACGACCACACTGCCAGCGGCATCCACGGCGATCGCGTTGGCCTGTTCGTCGCCGGTTCCGCCGATGCGGGTCGACCAGATCAGCGTGGAAAGATCCGGACTGAACTTGGTCACGAAAATGTCGTCCGTCCCGCCTCCCGGTCCGCCGTTGGAAGCAAGCGTGCCCGCCCCGCCCGTGGTCCGCCCCGTGATGTAAACATTTACCGCGGAGTCGACAGCCACGCCAGTTGCCGCCTCGATGCCGGCCGAGCCGAAGTACGTCGCGTAATCCAGCACCGGATCGATCACCAGTTCCCGCGCGTGGTCGTAATCGCCCAACACGAAACCGATGCTGCCGTCGGCGCGGATCTCGTAGCGGCTGGCGACGGCTTCCAGTCCCCACTCGCCGCGCTGGTAGCTCACCGGCGCCTTGAACCGCACCTCACTGTCGGTTCCGGCGACCCGCAGCACCAGGTCGCCATTCGCCACCACTTCCATTCGCTCGACGCCGCCGAAGCGCAGGGAAATCGCCCCGGCATCCGCTCCCGCCGCGACGATGAAGTCGTACTCCAGCTGACGCTGGTTGCCGTAATAGCGGACGTCGACGCCGTCGTAGACCTCCCGGTAAACCACCGAGCCATAGTTGGCGATAGCTGTGCGCCACTGCGATGCGTTGCTACCCAGCAGGTAGTTGCTGGTGGACGCGAGCAGGTCCCCGCCCTCGGCCTTCACATCTGCATGGGCTCCGGCCAGTTGCAGCTGCACGGTGCGTTGTCCGGCCGAAGTCGCGAATGTCAGGTTGGCGCCGCCAGAATCCAGCGCGATGCCATAGCCGCTGCCACGCGCGACAAAATCGGCCGACTCCGCGGTCATCTGCGGAACCGCTTCGAACACCAGCGGAGTCGCTGCATAAGCGATCGCGATAGCGGAGCTGGAGATGCCCGTCGCAGCGGAAACTGAGACTGCTGTCTCGTACTCACCGGTCTCGCTCAGAGTTCGCTGTTCGGCCGCCGGTTCCAGCGTGGCCGCCAGCATCAGTCCTGCGGCCAGGTCGGCGGAGTAGAGCAGCCGCGGCTCCATCGCCTCCGCGACCGGAGTCAGGCGGGTCGGCCGGCGGGTGTCAGTCCGGCGAAACCAGCCCATGGCGATGGCTCCAGGTCACGGCCGGACGGCCGGAGATGTCACCAGCAGCGGGGCCATCCGCAGGCGCAAGGAGTTGTCGGAACGCGCCGCGGCGGGCGACACGAAAGCCGCTGGCGCATTGCGCGTCGGCGCGGCGACGTTGCCGAGTTCGGCTTTGCAGCGCAATCCTGCGGGCAATGCATAGTCCGCGTTCGGAAGCTCGAGCCGCGCGCGAAAGGTGTTGCTGGCGCCATCGATCAGGCGGTCGACCAGCGTGACCCGGGCCAGCCTCGGGCTGGCGCCCGCCAGGTCCGGTGTGACAGTCACGTTCATGCCGGGCCGCACCAGCGAGTAAAAGGATGAGGGCAGCACCACTTCAACCCGCAGCGGATTGACCACCGCGATGCGGAACACCGCCTTCTCCTCGACCCGCTCGCCAACCGAAAGATAGCGCTCCACCACGATGCCGGAGATCGGGCTGCGGATCGTCCGCAGGCCGAGCTGGGCCTGCGCCAGTTCATATTCGCGCGCGAAGATCTGGCGCTGCTCCCGGGTCTGCGTCAGCCGCTGGTCGGCGACCATCGCTTCCGCTCTCACTTGTTCGAGCGCCTGGCTGGAAATGAACTGCTGGTCCGCCAGGTCCTTGGCGCGCACCAGTTTCTGGCGCGCCAGTTCGGCATTGGCCTCGGCGGCCTTGAATTCGCCGATCGCTGACGCCTTGCTCTGGGCGACGGCAACGGACTGGCGCTCGACGTCGGCGCGCAGCGTCGCCAGCGGTTGGCCGGCGGCAACGTGGTCGCCCCGTTCCACCAGGGTCGAGGCAATCACGCCGATGACCTGGCTGCCCACTTCCGAGACGCGCTGCGGCTCGATCAGGCAGCCGAGCGGCTGCGCGGCGGACACGGCGCCAGCAGCGATCGATAGCGACGCGGCAAGAATCCAACTGCTATTTTTCATGGTGCATCTGTCGGCTGAAGGTCAATTCCCGGTGCTCGGCTTCGGCGACGTGACAGAGTGTTACACGTTGTTTCTTTTGAGTCAAAGATTCTGCGGTCTGGACAAGCCGAACCGTTGCTCCGAGGAGGACTGGAGGCCCACCGAATCGAAGCAGTGTTTCCATCCAGTATCGCGGGCACCACTGTTGCAGCAGCGGAAAGTCCGCCGCGATCATTACCGCCGTGCTGCCGGGCTGCCCCTGGCGCCCAGCCCGTCCCAGGAACTGGCGGTCGATCCGGGCCGAGGCGTTGAGCTGGCACAGGATCACATGCAATCCGCCCCGGTCCACCACCGACGGCTCCAGCACGATGTCGGTTCCGCGACCGGCCATGCTGGTGGCGACCGTGATCGCGCCGGCGCGCCCGGCCTGGCCGATCAGCTCGCTTTCGCCCTGGTCCTGGCGGGCGTTCAGCACCTGGTGCGGCAAGCCGCGCCCTTGCAGCACCTGCGACAGGGCTTGCGACTGCGCCACCGTCCCGGTCCCGATCAACACCGGCCGGCCGGTGGCCGCCACGGTTGCGGCTTCGTCGGCGACTGCCTGCCAGAGACCAGCGCTGTCTCCATAGAGCCTCGCTGGCGAGCGCGTCACCCGCGGCGCGGTCCGGGGCGGAATACGGACCACACCGAGGCGGTACACCTGCCGGAATTCCCCGGCCGCTTCTGCCAACGTGCCGCTCGCACCAGCCAACCGCAGGTAGCGGGGGAAAAAACGCTGAAACGTGATTTGATTCACGGTCGAGTTTCGGCGGGTCGCGGCGACGCCCTCCTTCAGCTCCACCAATTGATGCAGCCCGCGTGACCAGGCCCGGCCCACGGCGGCCCGGCCGGTGGTTTCGTCGATCAGCAGCACGCCCTCGGCCCGCACCACATAGTCGTGATCGCGCTGCAGCGCCAGCAGCGCCGCCAGAGCCAGTTCGACGGTCGCCTCGCGATGGGAGCGGTGGCCGAGCAACGGGTGCGCCGCAACCGGCCACTGCGACAGGCGCGCGCGCCCCGCCGCGGTCAGGACGAACCGCTTGCCGTCCGCATCGCCCTGGTAGTCCTGCTGCGGTGCCAGCCGCCGCGCCAGCGCCAGTGCAGCCTGGTAGAACTCCCCCTCACCCGCCACGGCATCGTCCTGCGCCAGCACCAGCGGCACCCGCGCCTCGTCGATCAACACGGTGTCGGCCTCATCGATGATGGCCATGCACAGGCCCCGCAGCACCGGCGCCTGCGTCAAGACGCCAGGGCCTGCCCCGGCACGGCGGGCCCGTTGCTCCAGCGCCGACTGGTCGCCGGTGCGCGCCAGGCCGTCACGCAGATAGTCGAACGCCAGCTCCTTGGCCGTGCAGTAGGTGACGTGTCTGCCGTAGGCCCGGCGCCGCGCGGCGGCGTCCATCGGCTGGGTCACGCAATCGACGCGCAGTTGCAGCAGGCCGAAGAAAGCTCGCAGTTGCTGCGCATCGCGCTGGGCCAGGTAATCGTTGGCCGTGACCACATGCACGGGCGTCCGGCCCAGCGCGGCCACCGCCGCAGCCAGCGCGATGGCGGCGGTCTTGCCTTCACCGGTCGCCATTTCGGCCAGCCGGTCGTCCAGCAGCACCCGGGCCGCCAGCAATTGCTGCCGGTGCGGGCTGTAACCAAGGGCCAGCCGCATCGCGCTGGTCGCCAGCAGGAAAGCTTCCATCAGCCAGGGACCGGCTTGCGCGGACGGCGGGCCCAGTGCAGACAAACGCTGCTGCAAGGCCGCTGGTGGAATTGGGCTGGCTGCCGCGGCAGCATCGGCGAACCGATTCAGCTGGCGCCAGCTGAGGGTCGATCGCCTGCGCGCTGAAGCATCCTGCGCGCCTCGCTCGGGATAGTCGCCGAGCACCACCCCGGGGAAGGGCCAGGATCGCTGCGCCGCCTCCCGGCTCACGTCTGTCCCGTCGGGCTGAACTGCCGCACCAGCAACTGGCGCAGCACCCGCAATCCCTGAAAGGCCAGCGGCTCCGGCTCGAGTCCGAGCTTGACCCAGGCCCGGCCGCCGATGCGCTGCGCCGTCACGTCCGCCACGGTCACATCCAGCACGAACACCGGGGCCTGGGTCTTGATCCCCTCCGGATCGGCCGGATCGACGTTGATGCTGCCGCCGTGGCGATCTCCCAGGGCCGCACTGGGCAGCTGGCGGGTCGACGCCGGCGTCTGGTTGCGCAGCACGGCGCTGTGGGCGACCCAGGGCGAATCGGCCAGCCGCACTTCGATCGCCTGCACCCGTCCCTGCACCCGCAGCAGGTCCTCGTCGCGCAGCGCCACCCGCACCTGCGCCGGGTCGGGCCCCAGCACATAGCCCAGCATCGCGCCGCGCTTGGCGAATGAATCCGGCAGGTCCCGTTCGCGCGGCCAGACCGCGCGGCCGCTGGTGCGCGCCCGCAGCTCCAGGTCGGCCAGTTGCTGGTCGGCGCGTTGCAGCTCCGACTGGTTGCGCTCGATCTCTTCACCCAGTTCGTTGGCGCGCGCCGGGTTTGCAAGCAGCGCCTGGTACTGCTGCGCCAGCAGGCCGGAGCGCTCGCTCTCGGATTTTTCGCGTTGCGCATCCAGTGCCGGATCGACCAGGGTGAGCACCACATCGCCGGCCAGGACCGGCTGCCCGTCCCGCACCAGGCCCGGCTGCACGAAACCGGCGGTCTGGGGCCGCAGCTGCGCCTGCTCCGACGGCCAGACCACGCCCCGCGCGACGACGCTGGAGGGCACAGGCAGGGCGAACAAGGCTGCGACCGCGGCCACGGCGAAAGCCGCCGTGAAGCCGAGGGCGCGTCGCCGCGCCGCTGGATCGGCCGACTCGTTGATGGACCGCAGCAGCGAGCCGGCGCTGGTTTTCACGATCCAGCCGATCAGCGCCAGCCCCGCGAGCCAGCCGAGCAGCCAGGACTGATGCCCCAGCCACAGCACCAGTGCCAGCATCAGGCCCAAGCGATACAGCCACGAGGCCGGTGCGTACAGCACCAGCCACTTCAGCTCGCCGGCCGCGATCGCGCGGCCCGACAGCGCGTTCTCGCGGCCGGCCATCCGTTGCCATTGCGCGGCCCACCAGCCCTGGCTGCGCAGGGCTAGATTGGGCAGTTGCAGGGCGTCGCAAAGCAGGTGGTAACCGTCCAGCCGCAACAGCGGATTGGCATTGAACAGCAGGGTCGAAACCGAGCAGATCAGCGCCACCGTGAGCGCGGTGTCGCGCAACAAGCCAGGGCTCAGCACCAGCCAGGCAAGCACCGCCAGCGCTGCCAGCGCCAGCTCCACCAGGATCCCCGCGGCACTGACGATGGCGCGCTGCCGAGCGAGCGGAAACACGTTGGCTGCGCTGGCGTCGACATAGGGCGCCGGCGTCAGGAACATCAGCGTGATTCCCATTTCGTGAACGGCGCCGCCGAAACGGCGCACCGCCATCGCATGGGCGATCTCATGCAGCGCCTTCACGATCGGATAGCAGATCCACGCGATCGCATAGCTCGAAGGCGTCGTCGCCAGCCGCACCGACTCGGCCCGCAGCTGGGGGAAGTTCACCGCCGCGGCCAGTGCCGCAATCGCCACCAGCGCCAGCCAGCCCGCGAAGACGCTCCAGCGACCGAGCAGGGCCGACAGCGGCGCCAGCCGGTCCAGCAGCCGCGTCGGATCGAACAGCTTCATACGCAGCATCATCGGATTGATAAAGGCCCGGCGCTTGCGCTGCCCCTCCTCGGTGCGGCGTGAGAACAGCAGCGACAGGTACGGCGTGGCGTCGAACTGCAC
>JAJAZH010000275.1 GCA_026785815.1 Ramlibacter sp.
GGGGGGGGGGGGGGCAGGGGTGCGCGCGGGGCCGCCCCGAGCGACCCCGCGCCCCCTCTGGGGGCAGGCCGCAGGCCATGGGGGTCCATTTGGTCCGGCGTCGGCTCGTTCACCTCCGGCAGGCTGGGATCGAGGCCCTGGCTGGCCTGACTCTGGCGCAGCAGCGTTCCATGTTCATCGACCGGCAACGCCACCGCGTCGCGGCCGAATCCTTCCTGCGTGACGAAACTTTCGGCGGCGTTGACCAGCTCTTCCAGGTTCTCGACCCGGTCGGCGCCGTCGCGCTCCGACTTGTAGTGATCGACCAGACCTGACTCCTGCAGCACCTGCTCGATGATCTCGCGCAGGGTCAGGCCCTGGGTCCGCTCGCGCAGCACGTCGATCTTCGCCACGAAGCCTCCGAGATTGGTGCCGGCCTTGCCGGTGGTGGCGCTCACCGCGTCGTGCAGCGAGCAACCTGCGGCGCGGGCCACGTCCTGCAACTGCTCGATGCTGCGGGCGCCGATCCCGCGCGGTGGAAAGTTGACCACCCGCAGGAAGCTGGTGTCGTCGTTCGGGTTCTCCAGCACCCGCAGGTAGGCCAGCGCGTTCTTGACCTCGGCGCGCTCGAAGAACCGCAAGCCGCCGTAGACGCGGTAGGGCACCGCAGCATTGAACAACGCGGTCTCGATCACCCGGCTCTGAGCGTTGCTGCGATAGAGCACGGCGATTTCCTGCCTTGGAATGCTGCCATCGGGACCCTCGCCCCGCACCAGATGCCGCATCTCCTCGACCATCCACTGCGCTTCGGCCAGGTCGGTCGGCGCTTCGTAGACGCGCACCGGTTCGCCCGGCCCCTGCTCGGTGCGCAGGTTCTTGCCCAGGCGCGTCTTGTTGTGGCTGATCAGCTGGTTGGCCGAGTCGAGGATGTTGCTGAAGCTTCGGTAGTTCTGCTCGAGCTTGATCTGGTGCTTGACGTCGAACTCGCGCACGAAGTCCGCCATGTTGCCGACCCGCGCGCCGCGGAAAGCATAGATGCTCTGGTCGTCGTCGCCCACCGCCAGCACCGAGCCGCCGTGGGATGGGGCGCGATCGCCGAGCAACGAGGTCCCTTCGGCGGGAGCCCCGGCGAGCGCCTTGATCCACGCGTACTGCAGCTTGTTGGTGTCCTGGAACTCGTCGATCAGGATGTGGCGAAAGCGCCGCTGGTAGTGCTCGCGGATCGGGTCGTTGGCCTGCAGCAGTTCGTAGCTGCGCAGCATCAGCTCGCCGAAGTCGACCACGCCTTCGCGATTGCACTGGTCCTCGTACAGCTGGTAGATCTCGACCTTGCGCCGGTCCTCGTCGCTGCGCACTTCGACCATGTTGGGGCGCAGGCCTTCTTCCTTGTTGCCGCTGATGAAGTACTGCGACTGCCTGGCGGGAAAGCGCTCCTCGTCGACGTTGTACTGCTTCATCAGCCGCTTGATGGCGGAGAGCTGGTCCTGCGTGTCCAGGATCTGGAAGCTCTGCGGCAGGTTGGCGAGCTTGTAGTGGGCCCGCAGGAAGCGGTTGCACAGGCCGTGAAAGGTGCCGATCCACATGCCGCGCACGTTGACCGGCAGCATCGCGCCGAGCCGAGTCATCATCTCCTTGGCGGCCTTGTTGGTGAAGGTGACGGCCAGCACGCCGCCGGGCGAGATCTGGCCGGTCGACAGCAGCCAGGCGATGCGGGTGGTGAGCACCCGGGTCTTGCCCGAACCGGCGCCGGCCAGGATCAGGGCGTGCTCGTTGGGCAGGGTGACCGCGGCCAGCTGCTCGGGGTTGAGATTCTGGAGCAGCGCCGGCGACTGGGAAACTTCTGGGAACATGGAGGCCATTGTAGGAAGACGTATGACCCGTGGCATCTGCATTCGTTCTTGGTCGGCTCCGCTCCTGATCGCCCTGGCCGCGTTCACCGCGCTGACCGGTGCCGACGCGCGGGCCCAGTCTTTTTGCTCCAGCGATGGGCAGACCCAGCCGGCCCGGCTGCTCGAACGCTTCATCAGCGCCGACTGCAGCTCTTGCTGGGCCGACGCCACGGAACGCGCCGGGCCCAATGAACTGGCGCTGGACTGGATCGTCCGCGGCAACAGGGGGGACGAGGCGCCCTTGTCGGCAGCCGCCAGCTCCGACGCACTGATCCGGCTGGAGGCGCTCAAGCGGGTTGCGCCCACCGAGGTCGAGACCGCCCGCCATTGGGTCCAGGCGCCCAAGCGTGGGCTGCGGGTCAGCCACGGCCTGCCAGTCAACGGCTACCTCGGCACGTCGATCGAGCTCAAGTCGCCGCAGCCTGGTCCCTGGACAGCATGGCTGCTGCTGGTCGAAACGATAGCGGCCGGCACCGAAGGAACGCCAATCGAGCGCAACCTGGTTCGCAACGCACTGCAGCTGGCCTGGGGCGCTTCGGCGCCGCTGACCCGCAGCGAGTTGTCGCGCCTGTATGAAGCGCGCCCCATGAGCATTCCCGACGGAGCTCAGCCGGGCCGGCTGCGGGTGGTCGGCTGGGTGGAAGACGGGCGCGGCCGGATGCGGGCTATCGCCCAATCCAGATGCGCCGCGCCGGCGGCAGGCGGGTAGAATCAGGCACCGGGCCCAAGCAATTGCGGCCCGGTTTTTATTTTCCGCCTGACGGAAGATGCCGGGCCCGAATCCAAGCGCTCAACCTGTTCGACAACAGCCTTCTGGAGCTTGGAAAAAATGGAAATCTTCGACTACGACAATGTCCTGCTGCTGCCGCGCAAGTGCCGCGTCGACAGCCGCTCCGAATGCGACGCCAGCGTCGAGCTCGGCGGCCGCAGCTTCCGGATCCCGGTGATGCCGGCGAACATGAAGACGGTGGTGGACAAGTCGATCTGCCTGACGCTCGCGCGCGGCGGCTA
>JAJAZH010000276.1 GCA_026785815.1 Ramlibacter sp.
GTCCGGGCTCGGCCTGCACGGCTACGGACCGATGACAGGCGCATCCGCACTGGCTGCGGCCGCGGCCTGGCTGCACTGGTGGCGCTTTCGGGTTCCGATCACGGTGGCCGCCGGTTGCGCGGCCGTGCTGGGTTGCCTGATCGCAATCCTGCTCTGGTTTTTTCCCGCAGCGCGCAACTTCACCACGCCGCTGTTCTTCGTTGCTGGAGCCGTCGCCTTCGCGTTGGCGATGCGGTGGGACGCAGCGGACACGCGGCGACAGTCGCGGCGCTCGGACGTGGCCTTCTGGCTGCACCTGCTGGCGGCGCCGTTGCTGGTGCATTCGGCTTTCTCGGCGATCGGGGTTGCCGCCGCTCCCATCGGCACCTGGCAGGCGCTGGCCGTGGTGGCGCTGTACCTCGTCATCGCGCTGGTCTCGCTGGCGATCGACCGCCGGGCACTGATGGTGGCGGCCCTCGGCTATGTGCTGTACACCTTCAGCGCCCTGCTGGAACGCTCCGGAATGGTCAGCCTGAACTTCGCCGTCACGGCGCTGGTCATCGGCTCGGCGCTGTTGCTGCTGTCGGCCTTCTGGCATCCCAGCCGCGCGTTCGTGCTCAAGCGCGCGGGTTCCGGCCTGCAGGCGGCGCTGCCGCCGTTTCGCTGAGCCGTCTGCGATGCTGATCCTGCCCGTTATCCGCCTGGCCGCTGCCAGTGATGCAGCCCCGATCGCCGACATGTCGCGCAGCTACATCGAGCAGGGCCTGGGCTGGAGCTGGAGGCAAGAGCGGGTGCTGAACTCGATCCGCCACCCGGCCACCAACGTCGCGGTGGCGACCGACGGCTCGGAGATCGTCGGTTTCGGGATCATGCAATACCGGGACGACACGGCGCATCTCGCGCTGTTCGCTATCCAGCCCAGTCACCGCAACCGGGGCCTGGGCAGCCGGTTGGTGCGCTGGCTGGAAAAGCCGGCGCTGGTCGCCGGCGTCGAGCGGGTGCGGGTCGAAGCCCGCGCCGACAACCAGCCGGCACTCCGGTTCTATCGCCGGCTCGGCTTCCTGCCGTTGCAGACCGTGCCGGGCTACTACGGCGGAATCGTCGACGCGGTGCGATTGGAAAAGCAGCTCAATCCATCCGCGCGCCCGACTCCTTGACGGCCGCTTTCCAGCGTGTGACTTCGGCCTGCAGGAACTGGCTGAATTCCTGCGGCGTATTGGCGACGATGTCGAAGCCCTGCGACGCCATCCGCTCGCGCACGTCGGGCGCGTTCATGCCCTTGACCGCGATCTGGTGCAGGCGCTGGACGATTGCGGCCGGCGTTCCGGCCGGCGCGGCAAGCGCCTGCCAGCTGGTCACTTCGACCGGGATACCGATGCTGGTGCCGATCGGCACGTCGGGCAACAACGCTGCCGGTTTCGACGCGGTGAGCATCAGCGCCTTCATCCGCCCGGCCTTGATGAAGGGCGCGGCAGGGCCCAGGTTGCTGAACATGAAATCCGGCTGGCCGCCCATGATGTCCTGCATCGCGGGGGCGCCGCCGCGGTAGGGAATGTGGACCGCGAAGCCGCCGACGGACCGTTTGAACAGTTCGGCCGTGAGGTGGTCCGACGAACCGTTGCCGGCCGAGGCATAGGACAGCTTGCCGGGGTTCTTCTTCATGAAGTCCGCCAGTTCGCGCGCGGTCTTGAAGCGTGAATTGGCCGGCACCACCAGGATGTTGGGCGTGGAGACCAGCACCGAGACCGGCGCGAAATCCTTCAGCGGGTCGTAGCTCAGGTTGTTGTAGAGACCGGTATTGATCGCGTAGACGCCGATGCTCGCCACCAGCAGCGTGTAGCCATCGGGCGGCGCTTTCGCCACCAGCGTGGCGCCGACCGAGCCGTTGGCGCCGGAGCGGTTCTCCACCACCACCGGAACCTTCAGTTCGTCGCTGATGGCCTTGCCGATCAGGCGACCGATCTGGTCCGAGGCGCCGCCGGCCGGGAACGGCACGATGATCTTGATCGGCTGGTTCGGCCAGGCCGCGGTGGCGGCCGAAGGCGCCTGGGCCAGCGCCGCCGCAGCGACCATGTTGAACGCCAGCAGGCCCAGCCGTGCCAGGCCGCGCCCCAGTTTGCGAATGTTCATCTCTTGTCTCCTTGCCGTTGAGGGACAGGCCGGACAACACGAGCGACCTGGCAGCGGTCATTCTCGCCAGATCGCGACCGATCCCATGCCGGGTGAGTCCCGATTGCTGCCGGTGCTGCGGGCGGTTCCAATGGCAACTGACATTTTCAGGAGTGCCCATGCGCCGTCGCCAACTCATCCAGCTCACTGCCGCCGCGGTGGCAGCCCCGTCCCTGGCCGCACTGGCCCAGCCAGCCGACTTTCCGAGCCGTCCGATCAAGCTGCTGGTCGCCTTCCCGGCCGGCGGGCCGACCGACATCACGATGCGGTCACTGGCCGACAACGCCAGCAAGATCCTCAAGCAGCCGGTGATCGTGGAGAACAAGCCGGGCGCCGGCGGCACCCTGCCGGCCCAGCAACTGCAGACCTCGCAGCCCGATGGCTATACCCTGGCCCAGATCCCGCTGGGCGTGTTCCGCCTGCCTTACACCACCAAGATCAACTGGGACCCGGTCAAGGACATCGCGTATGTCCTGAACGTCACCGGCTACGCCTTCGGCATCGTGGTTCCGGTCGATTCGCCGCTCAAGAGCTGGACCCACTTCGTCGGCTGGGCCAAGGCCAATCCGGGTCGCCTGACCTACGGTTCGACCGGCAACCTGACCAGCCCGCACCTGACCACCGAGCTGATCGCGCAGCAGCTCGGCATCCAGTTGCAGCATGTGCCATACAAGGGCAGCGCCGACCTGATGCAGGCCATCCTGGGCGGCCACATCATGGCGGCGGCCGACTCGACCGGTTTCGCGCCGCAGGTCGAAGCCGGCAAGCTGCGGGTGCTGAACACCTGGGGCGAAAAGCGGCTGGCCAAGTTTGCCGATGCGCCGACGCTCAAGGAGCTGGGCCTCAACATCGTGCAGAACTCGCCCTTCGGCATCGGCGCGCCGCGCGGGACGCCACCGGCCGTGGTCAAGCGGCTGCATGACGCGTTCAAGACCGCGATGGAAGAGGCCAGCTACGTGCAGGCTCTGTCCCGCTACGACATGGTGCCGATGTACATGAGCTCCGCGGGTTACAGCAAGTTCGCGCAGGAGACCTTCGCCAAGGAAAAGGCGCTGGTCGAGAAGCTGGGGCTGGCCAAGGCCAGCTGACTTGCTGCGAGCTTCCCGGAGCGCGCTTACGCTGTACAGATCTGCCAGACCATCGAAAATCAGGGCATGTTCCTCTCCAAGCTGATGCCCCTGGTCTGGCTGCCGGCCTGCCACCGCAACCTCGACCTGTCCGATCCGGGCGGCTATACGGTACTGGCCGATCGCTATGCAGCGGCGGTGACGGCCCTGGGCCTGCAGCCGGTACTGTTCCCGATGGCCACGGAATTGGACGTGGACCATC
Source organism: Ramlibacter sp. (assembly GCA_026785815.1). GTDB lineage: Bacteria > Pseudomonadota > Gammaproteobacteria > Burkholderiales > Burkholderiaceae_C > Ramlibacter. Next base: position 3,478 of record JAJAZH010000276.1, read on the forward strand.
TGCTGCAGCTGGTCGACGGCGTGTTGCTGACCGGTTCCCCGTCCAACGTGGAGGCCACGCGCTTCGGCGCCGATGCGCTGCCGACCGACCTGCTCGATCCGCGCCGCGACGCACTGACGATGGCGCTGGTGCCGGCCGCGCTCGGGTCCGGCACGCCGCTGCTCGGGGTCTGCCGCGGCCTGCAGGAAATGAACGTTGCCCTCGGCGGCAGCCTGCACCAGGAGGTCCATGCGCAAGCGGGGCTGATGGACCACCGTGAGCCCGACGACGACGATCTGGCGGTGCAGTTCGCGCCCCGGCACGACGTGCTGCTGACACCGGGCAGCGCCTTTGCGCGATGGGCGGATGGCACGCGGGCGCAGGTGAATTCGCTGCATGGCCAGGGCCTCAAGCGGCTGGCGCACACCCTGGTACCCGAGGCGCTGGCGCCCGATGGACTGGTGGAAGGCGTGCGGGTGGCAGACGCGAAGGACTTCGCTTATGGCGTGCAATGGCACCCCGAATGGCGGCACCAGACCCATCCGTTCTACCAGCGCATGCTCGAGGCCTTCGCCCAGGCTTGCCGCGACCATCGCCAGCGCCGCACTCCCGGCCAGCCCTGACGAGCGGCGCGCGGCACTCCCTTCGCGCGCTAGCTGCGGCGGCAGTCGAGGATCGCGTCGGCGACTTCCCTGAACCCGGCCCCGCGCTCGCTCGGCGTGATGTATCGCGGCAAGCACGCCAACTGCGCCTCGAAGCGGCGGATGTTGGCGACGCCGATGCTGTGCCGGAAGTGTCCGAACATCAGCACGTCGTTGGTCGAGTCGCCGACAAAAGCCCAGCGTTCGACCTCGGCCTCGAGCGGGCGGCCGAACAGGTGCTGCGCGATCCAGCGGGCGCCGGTCAGCTTGTCGTGGTCGCCCAGCCAGCCATTGATGTGGATCGAGCTGACCGTGGCATGCAGGCCCTGGTCCTGCATCAGCCGGACTACCTGTGCGATGCGCTCGGCGTCCAGCGTCGTGAACTCGCTGTGGTCGATCGCGATGTCGGTCTCGCGGCCGCCGCTGTCGCGCGACAAGTTCGCTCCGGGAATGGTCTGGACGATGCGCCGGGCCACCTGCTGGAGCCGGGCGAAGTTGGCATGGCGCACGGCTTCGTGCTGCTGGTACAGCTTGCGAAGCTGCCCCGTCGCGCTGTCACGCACCAGGGCCACTGCGCCGTTCTCCGCGACGATGGCATCGACCGGCCACTCGCGCGCGAACGGCTCGCTCCAGCCGA
>JAJAZH010000277.1 GCA_026785815.1 Ramlibacter sp.
ACGACGAAGCCATCGGCGGGTTCATGGACGACGCGCAGGCGCCCAGCAGGGAAGTCGAGACAGCAGCGGCGAGCAGCAGTTTTTTCATGTGAAAAGCTCCAGTTGAGGGCAGGGGACTGTCCCCTGCTGAGACTGGATACGCATCGACCCCCGCATCAGATTCGACTTTCCGGGGCTCCCGCCGGCAGCTACAGGCGCAACCAGGAGGTTCCGCTTTCCTCGGATCGGGCGCTGGCCAGCGATTCCAGGAAGGTTTCGCACCACCAGTGCACATCGAAACGACGGATGGTGGTCAACAGGGCCTGGTGCCGCAAGCGCCGTTCTTCCAGCGGCATCTGCAACGCCAGGTGGATCGCGGCTGCGGTGCCGGCCGTGTCGTAGGGATTCACCAGCAGCGCTTCCCGCATCTGCTCGGCGGCGCCGGCAAATCGCGACAGCACCAGCACGCCCGGATCGTCGGGATCCTGCGCCGCGATGAATTCCTTGGCGACCAGGTTCATGCCGTCGCGCAGCGGGGTGACCAGCGCCACGCGGGCGGCCCGGTACAACCCGGGCAGCCGGGCCCGGGCCACGACCCGATGCATGTAGCGCACCGGCATCCAGTCCAGTTCGCCGAAGTCGCCGTTGATCGATCCGCACAGGCTCTCCAGCTCGTGCAGGATGTCGCTGTAGGCAGTGACGTCCTCGCGGCTGGGCGAGGCGATCTGGATCAGGGTCGCGCTCTTGCGGGTCTCGGGATACTTGTCCAGCAGCTCGCGGAAAGCCCGCATCCGGTGCGGAAGTCCCTTGGAATAGTCGAGCCGGTCGACGCCCACCAGCAACTTGCGCCGCGAGTACTCGTTCTTCATCCGCTCGTACATGTCGCGGCCCTCCTGCGCCTGGGTCAGCGCCTCGAACTCCTGCACGTCGATACCGATCGGAAAGGCGCTGGCCTGCACCGAGCGGTTGAAAGCCCGCCAGCGGCCTTCACCCAGGTGCTGCGCATGGGCCTCCGACTGCGCGTAGGCGGTGAAGTGGCCCAGGTCGACGTTGCTCTGGAAGCCGAGCACGTCATAGGAAAACAACGCGCGGATCAGCCAGTCGTGGCCGGGAATGGCGGCCAGGATCAGCGGCGGCGGCAGCGGAATGTGCAGGAAGAAGCCGATGCGGTTGGTGCAGCCTAGCGCTCGCAGTTCCGCCGCCAGCGGGATCAGGTGGTAGTCGTGGACCCAGATGATGTCGTCGGGGTTGAGCAGGGGCAGCAGCTTGCGCGCGAACATCTGGTTGACGCGCCGGTAACCGGCGATGTAGCCGGCGTCGAAATCGGCCAGGTCCAGGCGGTAATGGAACACCGGCCACAGCACGCCGTTCGAATAGCCGGTGTAGTAGGCGTCGTGGTCCGCGCGGGACAGGTCGACCGTGACCAGCTGGACGGCCCCGGCGTTCTGGATGTGGACTTCGCCTTCACCCGCGACTCCGCCTTGCTCCGGCTCGACCAGCTTGCCGCTCCAGCCGAACCACATGCCGCCGGTGTTGTTCAGCACCTCGGCCAGCGCCACCGCCAGGCCGCCGGCCGCCGTCTTGCGGGGATCGGCCAGCCGGTTGGAGACGACCACCAGCCGGCTCATGCGGACCTCGCGTCTGCGGTCTGCCGGAGGGCGCCCATTAGATGACCGAGTCCCAGCGCGCGGACAGTCGCACCGCGGCGTTGATGATGCCGACCATCGAGTAGGTCTGCGGGAAGTTGCCCCACATCTCTCCGGTGACCGGGTGCGTGTCCTCGGACAGCAGGCCCAGCGGATTGCGGCACTTGAGCATGACCTCGAAGATCTCCCGCGCCTGCGCCTTGCGACCGATCCGGGCCAGCGCGTCGATGCGCCAGAAGGTGCAGATGTTGAAAGCGGTTTCGGGTTTGCCGAAGTCGTCCGGCGCCTCGTAGCGGCGCATGTACGGGCCGTCGCACAGCGATTTTTCCAGCGCGTCGACCGTGGCCACGAAGCGGCTGTCGTTGGGGTCGATGAAGTTGACCTCGGCCATCAGCAGCGCGCTGGCATCGAGGTCGCGGCCGCCGAAGCTCTCGGCGAAAGCCTGGCGCTCGTCGCTCCACGATTCCTTCAGGATCCGCTCGCGGATGATGTCGGCGCGCTCGCGCCAGTAACGGATCCGCTGCGGCAGCACCAGCGCCGCGGCGACCTTCGAGAGCCGGTCGCACGCCGCCCAGCTCATGAGCGCGGACGAGGTGTGGATCCGGGCCCGGGTGCGCAGCTCCCACATCCCCGCATCGGGCTGGTCGTAGACGCGGAAGGCCTGCTCGCCCACCGCTTCCAGATAGCCGAACTCGGCGCGCCCGGCGCGGTTCAGCAGCCGGTGGTCGTGGAAGGCCTGCGCCGCGCCCAGCACGATGTTGCCGTAGACGTCGTGCTGGAAATGTTCCTGCGCCTGGTTGCCGATCCGTACCGGTCCCATGCCGCGGTAGCCCGGCAGGTGGTCGAGGATCGATTCCGGCAACTGCTCTTCCTGGCCGACGCCGTAGAGCGGCTGGATGTGGCCGCCGTTGGAGCGCACCACCACGTTGTTCAGCCAGCGCAGGTATTCCTCCATGGTCGCCACTTCGGACAGGCTGTTGAGCGCGCGCACCACGAAGAACGCGTCGCGCAGCCAGCAGTAGCGATAGTCCCAGTTGCGTCCGCTGCCCGGCGCCTCGGGAATGCTGGTGGTCATCGCGGCGACGATGGCCCCGGTGTCCTCGAACAACGACAGCTTGAGCGTGATCGCGGCCCGGATCACCGCGTCCTGCCACTCCAGCGGCAGCGACAGGGCCCGGGTCCAGTGGCGCCAGTAGCTGCCGGTCTCCTGCTCGAAATTGCGGGCCGTGTCTTCGATGCCGGACAGCAGGGTTTCGTCGGGACCGAAGATAAAGTTCATCGGCCGGTCGACCACGAAGAAGCTTTCGGACAGCAGGTAGCTCAGGGGCGCGTCGCTGTTCAGGCGCAGGGTCTGGCCGGCGCCGACATAACGGATGTGCGTGCTGCCCTGCGTTACCTGGGGCTTGTCGCGGCCCCAATTGAAGCGCGGCCGGATCCGCATCCGGATCCGTGGCGAGCCCGCCAGCACCTTGACCCGCCGGATCAGCGTGAGCGGCCGGAAGGTGCGGCCGCGGTTGAAGAAACGCGGTGCGAAGTCGGTCAGCTCGACCCCCTGCCCCTGGCTGTCGTACAGGCGGGTGCGCAGGATGGCGGTATTCGGTTCGTACTGCTGCTCGCTGCGGACGAAGTCTTCCAGCTCGACCGACCAGCGGCTGCCGTTCTCGCTGGCGTCGAGCAGGGCGTTGAAGACCGGGTCGCCATCGAAGCGCGGCAGGCAGGACCAGACGATGCTGCCCACGTCGTCGATCAGCGCGGTGTACGCGCAGTTGCCGATGACGCCCAGGTTCAGGGAAGGCTTGGCGGTTTCAGATGCGCTCATGGGCTGCCCTTCGCGCCAGGCGCGGTGTCGGTTGAAGACGCGGCACGTGACTCACTTTACGACCCTCCGCTCTACGCGCTACGCGCCGCGGGATTCGCCTTGGGGCGGCCCGGCGGGCTCACCGGATTACCTTCGTGCTGCGCACTGCGGTATTCGCCCTTGGGGCGGCCCGGCGGGCTCATCAGACAACCTCCGTGCTGCGCACTGCGGTATTCGCCCTTGGGGCGGCCCGGCGGCCTCATGCACCTTCCTTCAACGGTTGCCCCAGTGCCTTCAGCAGGTCGCGCAGGTAGTGCGCACGGTCGGCCGGCGCGCTGATTTCGCGGTCGATGCGCAGCTTCTGGTTGCCCACGAGTTTTATCGAACGATTCTTCTGCACGAGCTCGATGATCCGCTTGGCGTCGATGGGCGCGCCGACCAGGAATGTGATGTTCATCAGCTTCGGCCCGGCGTCGATCTTCTGCACGCCATACGGTTTGGCCAGCACGCGCAGCCGGTGGGTGTCGAACAGCGTCTGGCCCTGGG
>JAJAZH010000278.1 GCA_026785815.1 Ramlibacter sp.
CTGCGCAACATGGTCTACGCCGCGGTCGAGAAATAGCACGGGATAATCCGCGCACCTTGAAAGAACGCGCGCCGCCATTTGCCGAAGTCAGCTTCTCCGATTTCGGCGCCATCCGCTACCTGCACCTGGGCGGCACCGAGTGGGTCCAGGGATCGATGGACCTGGACGACCCGTTCAAGATCCAGCTCGAGTACGTCCAGCGGATGATGGCCTGGCTGCTGTTCGTCGAACCGCAGACGGTGGCCAGGCGCCACGCCATGCAGCTCGGACTGGGCGCGGGATCGCTGACCAAGTTCTGCCGCAGGAAACTGCGCATGAAGACCACCGCCATTGAGCTCAACCCCCAGGTTATCGCCGCCTGCCGGCTCTGGTTCAAGATGCCCGCCGATGACGAGCGGCTGGCGGTGATCCTGGGCGACGCCGGCGAAGTCGCGGCGCATGCCCACTGGCGCGGCGCCATCGATGCGTTGCAGGTCGACCTCTACGACCACGACGCCGCCGCGCCGGTGCTGGACAGCGCCGCTTTCTACAGCGACTGCCGGCGGCTGCTCAGCGACGACGGCTGCATGACGGTCAACCTGTTCGGGCGCTCGTCGAGCTACCAGCAGAGCCTGCAGCGGATCGTCGCCGCGTTCGGTGCGGACGCGGTCTGGGCCTTCAAGCCGACCCGCGAGGGCAACACCATCGTGCTGGCCTTGCGCGAGCCGCAACAACCCACCCGCGCGGCGCTTGCCGAACGGGCGGAAACCATCCAGACTCGCTGGAGCCTGCCGGCTCCCAAGTGGCTGCGGGTCTTGAAACCCGCAGCCTGAAAACGATAATCCATGAGCGCCGTCAAACCCCAAGCCCCGGCCCAGACGCCGTACCAGGGACCGCTCGATTGGCGCAAGATGGTCGAGTGGCTGAGCGCGGACGGAGTCATCTCCGCAGAAGAAGCACGCCGCACCGTGGCGCGCTGCTCGCAGGCCGAGAGCGCGCAGCATCCGCTGGTGCGGCTGGCGTCGGTGGCGATGGAACGCTGTTCCGATCGCAAGCCCCTTGACATCGAGACGCTGACCCAGTACCTGGCTGGCCGCGCCGGGATCGACTACCTGCGCATCGACCCGCTCAAGGTCGACGTCGGCAAGGTGGCCGACACCATGAGCGCCGCGTATGCCGAACGGCACCGCGTGCTGCCGGTCCAGGTCACGGCGCGCGAAGTGGTGGTCGCCACGGCCGAGCCGTTCCTGACCGACTGGGTCGACGAGGTCGAGCGCCAGTCGCGGCGGACGGTGCGGCGGGTGCTGGCCAATCCGCAGGACATCCATCGCTACACGGCGGAGTTCTTCGCGCTCGCCAAGTCGGTGCGGGCGGCGGTCAAGGCTGGCGGCAATTCGGGCGCGGCCAGTTTTGAGCAGCTGGTGGAACTGGGCAAGGCCAACAAGCAGCTCGACGCCAATGACCAGGGCGTGGTGCAGGTGGTGGACTGGCTCTGGCAATACGCATTCGACCAGCGCGCCAGCGACATCCACCTGGAGCCGCGGCGCGAACAGGGCGTGATCCGGTTTCGCATCGACGGCCTGCTGCATCCGGTCTACCAGATGCCGATGGGCGTGCTCAACGCGATGACGGCCCGCATCAAGCTGTTGGGCCGGATGGACGTGGTCGAGCGGCGCCGGCCGCAGGACGGCCGCATCAAGACCCGCAACCCGCGCGGCGACGAGATCGAGATGCGGCTGTCGACGTTGCCCACGGCATTCGGAGAAAAGATGGTGATGCGGATCTTCGATCCCGACACCGCCGTCAAGGATCTGGACGCCCTGGGCTTCGCGCAGCACGATGCCCAGCGCTGGGAGGCGCTGGTCAAGCGGCCGCACGGAATCATCCTGGTGACCGGGCCGACCGGTTCGGGCAAGACGACGACGCTTTATTCGACGCTCAAGCGGGTGGCGACCGAAGAGGTCAATGTCAGCACGGTGGAAGACCCGATCGAGATGATCGAACCCGCGTTCAACCAGACCCAGGTCCAGCCGCAACTCGACTTCACTTTCGTCGAAGGATTGCGGGCATTGATGCGCCAGGACCCCGACATCATCATGGTCGGCGAGATCCGGGACTTGCAGACTGCCGAGATGGCGGTGCAGGCGGCGCTGACCGGCCACCTGGTGTTCTCGACCCTGCACACCAACGACGCGCCGTCGGCCATCACGCGCTTGATGGAGCTCGGCGTCCCTTCCTACCTCATCAATGCCACGGTGCTGGGCGTGCTGGCCCAGCGGCTGATCCGGACGCTGTGCAAGCAGTGCCGCGAACCCGACACCGACAGCTCGCGCGCGGCCATCGACGAGGTGATCAAGCCGTGGAAGATCAGCGGCAGTTACAAGCCTTTGAGACCGGTCGGCTGCGTCGACTGCCGGATGACCGGGTTTCTCGGCCGCACCGGCTTGTACGAACTGCTGACGGTGACCGACGCCTTCCGCGAAAAGGTCAGCAACGGTCCGGCCAGCGGTTCGCTGCGCAAGCAGGCCATCGCCGACGGGATGCGACCCCTGCGCCTGGCCGGCGCCCTGCGGGTGGCCGAGGGCGTGACGACGCTCGATGAAGTGCTCACCGCGACGCCCTCGCTCGACTGAAACCGCGGGGGTCCGGACCGGCCGTGGCCCGGGCCGTAGGTGAAACCCACAACTGACCGATTGGTTCTAACCACCACAATCGGCCATTCGGATTTTCAATCTCGAGGAGACATCAACGTGCATATCAAGAGCCAGAAGGACTTCTTCTCCGGCCTCATGTTCATCGTGATCGGGGTCGCCTTCGCCTGGGGCGCGACCACCTACAACGTGGGTCAGGGCGCCCGCATGGGTCCCGGCTACTTCCCGCTGATGCTGGGCGTCGTGCTGGCGGTGATCGGCGCCATCGTGCTGTTCACCTCCCTGGTGGTCGAAACCGAAGGTGGCGAGAAGATCGGCCGCTGGGCCTGGCGGCCGCTGTTGATGATCATTGCGGCCAATCTGCTGTTCGGCATCCTGCTGGCCGGCCTGCCGTCGATCAAGCTGCCGGGGATGGGGCTGATGGCGGCGATCTACGGCCTGGTGATCGTCGCCAGCATGGCGGACGGCCATTTCCACATTCGCAGCGTGCTGATCCTGGCAACGGTGCTGGCGATCGGTTCCTACCTGGCGTTCATCGTGCTCCTCAAGCTCCAGATTCCGGTCTGGCCTTCCTTCATCGTGGGCTGAGGAGAACACCATGGACCTGATCAGTAACCTGTCGCTCGGCTTCGGCGTGGCCTTCACGCCGATCAACCTGCTTTATTGCTTCATCGGCTGCATGCTTGGCACGCTGATCGGCGTGCTGCCCGGCATCGGCCCGGTCGCCACCATCGCGATGCTGCTGCCCGCCACCTACGCGCTGCCCCCGGTGTCGGCGCTGATCATGCTGGCCGGCATCTATTACGGCGCCCAGTACGGCGGCTCGACGACCGCGATCCTGGTCAACCTGCCGGGAGAATCGTCCTCGGTGGTGACCTGTATCGACGGCTACCAGATGGCAAGGCAGGGCCGCGCAGGCCCGGCGCTGGCTGCGGCCGGCATCGGATCGTTCTTTGCCGGTTCGGTCGGCACCCTGATCCTGGCCGCTTTCGCCCCGCCCTTGACCGAGCTGGCATTCAAGTTCGGCCCGGCCGAGTATTTCTCGTTGATGATCCTGGGCCTGATC
>JAJAZH010000279.1 GCA_026785815.1 Ramlibacter sp.
TGCCAGATGCGGGCGCTGGAAAGACCGCCGGTCGCCGAGGACACCACGAAGGTGCCGGCATAACTGCGACGGCGCGAAGCCTCGTGCATGCGCATCAGCCATTCGCTGACGCTGCGTTCGGGCGCCCTCCCGGCGGTGCCGGCAACGTAGCCAGGCACTTGCGCACTGGCCAGTCCCAGTGCGCAATAAGCGCAGAGGGCGACCAGCAGCCGTCCGAACAATGAAAGCGAAGGCCCGGGCAAAGCGGCTTGGTGCATGCGTGAGCGGCGCGTCAGCGCGCTGGAGCTTCAAATGTGGCGTTGCGCAGGAAGCCGGCCGGGGTCTGCAACGCGGATGCGCCGCCGAGCTGGCGATGGGCGGCAAGCATCTCGTCGAGGCCAGGGTCCCGGAGCATGACGGCAGGACGACCGGGAGCGACGGGAGCCACGGTGGCGAGTTGGGGTTGATCGGAGCGGCCAATTCCTCCCACCGTCGACCAGCCGACCGCTGCAACGGCCGCCAGCGACGCGAATCCCGCCACCAGCTTCCAGCGGAAGCTGCCGTCGTTGGCCGGTTCCCGCAAGGGATCAAACTGCCGGGGCGACGCCACTGGCAAGTTCAACGCAGATGCGGCAACCGGAGCAACAACCTGCGCTGTGTCAACCTGCTCGCGCTCGAGGCGGACCTGGAAGCCGGCCAGGAAGGCAGCCGGCGGGGTGCCGGTCCGCAAGTCACCCGTTCGCAGGACATCCCCGATCAGGTGATAGGTATGCCAGGCGTTGCGGGCCTGAGCGTCGGTCGCGACCGTCCGGATGACGCGCTCCAGCGCTTCGCCCCGCAACTGGCCGTCGGCCAGCGCCGAGATCATTTCCTGCAATTCAATCTTGTCCATACGTCACCTTGCCATCCGCCTACCAACGCTTGCCCGACTGGTTCTCCAGCATGGGCTTGACCTTCGCCGAAATCGCCTCGCGCGCCCGGAAAATCCGCGAGCGCACCGTGCCGATCGGGCAATTCATCACTTCAGAAATTTCTTCATAGCTCAAACCCTCGATCTCGCGCAGCGTGACCGCCTGGCGCAATTCGTCGGGCAGCGCCTCCATTGCCGCATTCACCGCTGCCGCGATTTCCTTGGCGGCCAGCACCGTTTCGGGCGTTTCCGATGAGGTTAGTTCGTTCTCCACCGCGGAAGTTTCATCTTCATCATCGCCGGACCCCCGCAAGGCCGACTCGGAGACCAGCGGGTCGCGCTTGAGGTCCATCAAGGCCTTCTTGGCGGTGTTGACGGCAATCCGGTAGAGCCAGGTGTAGAACTGGGCGTCGCCCCGGAACTGCGCCAGCGCCCGATAGGCCCGGATGAAAGTCTCCTGCGCGATGTCCTCCACCAGGTCGACGTCGCGCACCATCCGGCCGATCAGCCGCTCGATCCGGCGCTGGTACTTGATCACCAGCAGCTCGAACGCCTTCTGATCGCCCGCGACCGTCCGCTCGACCAGCAACAGGTCGGTGTCGGAGGACGAGGGGGGAGCAGGGGTCGCTTTGATCATGAAGTCGCTGCCGGGGGCGGGCCCGGCGGCGGCGCTTGCGGTCTGGCGCGCGAATATACCGCACGCCGCAGCTCCAGCCAGCGCTGTGGACAGCGCCGGCGCTCCAGCCAGAGCCAGCCAGCCGAGCGAGTCCCCGGGCAGCGAACCAGCAACACCTGCTGCAGATCCAGCGCAACATCCAGCGCCGCCGCAGTGCCGCCGCGCGGCGCGGTCCATTCCAGGCCGTCCCACCGCAGTTCGCCGGCCGGGGAACGCAGCCAGGACGCCAAGGCCCACGCACCCGAGCTCGCCAGCGCCAAGGCTGCGGCGGCTTGCCGCCATCCGGCACTGTCGGCATTGGCCCACCAGGCGAGCGTTGCCGCCAGGCCGGCCAGCCAGAGGGTGCTCGCCAGCATGGCCGCCAACTGCGGACGCCCCACCGGATAAGTCACCGCTGGTGCGTTATGCATGGAGAAAAACCGAGCCGACGCCGTCAGGCGCGCAACCGCAGCTCAGATGCGCTTGAAGACCAGCGTGCCATTGGTGCCACCGAAACCGAAATTGTTCTTCATGGCCACGTCGATCTTCATGTCGCGCGCTTCGTTCGCGCAATAGTCCAGGTCACATTCAGGGTCCTGGTTGAAGATGTTGATGGTCGGCGGGCTCTTCTGATGATGGATGGCCAGCACGCTGAACACCGATTCGATCCCGCCGGCGCCACCCAGCAGGTGTCCGGTCATCGACTTGGTGGAATTCACCACCAGTTTCTTCGCGCTGGCCCCGAACGCGGCCTTGACCGCATTGGTTTCGTTCAGGTCCCCCAGGGGAGTGGAGGTTCCGTGGGCATTGAGGTACTGCACGGCGTCGGTGTTGAGGCCTGCGTTGCGAAGCGCGTTCACCATGGCCCGGCGCGGCCCGTCGACGTCGGGCGCGGTGACGTGGTAAGCATCCCCACTCATGCCGAAACCGGCCAGCTCGGCGTAGATTTTCGCGCCGCGGGCCTTCGCATGCTCGTATTCTTCGAGCACCAGCACGCCCGCGCCCTCGCCCAGCACGCAGCCGTCGCGATCCCGGTCCCAGGGGCGCGAGGCCGTCTTGGGATCGTCATTGCGGGTCGACAGCGCGCGGACCGCGGCGAAGCCGCCGACGCCGAGGGGCGACACACACGCTTCGGCGCCGCCGGCCACCATCACGTCGGCGTCGCCGGATTCGATCAGCCGCGCTCCCAGCCCGACTGCGTGGAGCCCGGTGGTGCACGCAGTGACGACCGCGAGGTTGGGTCCCTTGAAGCGGAACTTGATCGAGACATGGCCGGAGATCATGTTGATGATCGAGGCCGGCACGAAGAATGGCGAAATACGACGCGGGCCGCGATTGACCATCTCCGAGTGGGTGTGCTCGATCATCGGCAGGCCGCCGATGCCGGAGCCGATGTTCACGCCGATCCGGGTCGCGAGTTCGTCGTCCAGCGCATCGCCCGTCGGCAGTCCGCTGTCCTGCACCGCCTGGATCGCCGCCACCAGTCCCAGGTGGATGAAGCGGTCCATGTGACGCGCTTCCTTCTCCGCAATCCAGTCACCGAGCTCGAGGTTCTTGACCTCGCCGGCGAACCGGCACGCCAGGTTCGACGGGTCGAAGCCGCGGATGACGTCGATGCCGGTCTGGCCCGCCAGCAGGTTGGCCCAGCATTCCGCCACCGAATTCCCGACCGGGCTGATGCAGCCCAGGCCCGTCACAACGACGCGGCGGCGGCTCACCGCACCCCCGGACAACGGTTGTGCACTCCGCTCATTGCGTTACCTGCGCTCGACGAGCTGCAGTGCGATGCGCCTTCGGAACGGCCGGGCGGCTCATGCGCGATCAGGCCTTCTGGTGGGTGTTGGCGTAGTCGATGGCGTTCTGAACCGTCGTGATCTTCTCGGCGTCTTCGTCCGGAATCTCGATGCCGAACTCGTCTTCGAGCGCCATCACCAGCTCCACCGTGTCCAGCGAGTCGGCACCGAGGTCGGCCACGAAGGCTTTTTCATTGGTGACCTGGGACTCTTCCACACCGAGTTGCTCGGCGATGATTTTTTTGACACGTGCTTCGATATCGCTCATGGTTCCCTCAAAGGGTGGTGAATGAATCCGCAATTTTACCCGGGACAAGGGGCTTCCCCCGTCCCTGGCAGCCGGGCGGACCAACCGGCGCTGGCTTTTTCAGGCCATGTACATACCGCCGTTGACGTGGATTTCCTGACCGGTCACATACGAAGCCTGCGGCGATGCGAGCCAGGCAACCGCATGTGCGATGTCGGCAGGCTGGCCCAGGTGGCCCAGAGGAATCTGGGCCAGCAGCGCCTTCCGCTGCTCGGCGGGCAGGCCATGGGTCATATCGGTTTCGATGAAACCGGGCGCCACGCAATTGACAGTGATCCCCCGGCTACCGAGTTCGCGGGCCAAGGCGCGCGTCATGCCGGCCACACCGGCTTTCGCGGCGGCATAGTTGGCTTGCCCCGCGTTGCCGGAGGAACCTACCACCGAGGTGATGCTGATGATGCGGCCGTAGCGCTGCTTCACCATGGTCCGCATCACCGCCCGGCTCATCCGGAAGACAGCCTTCAGGTTGGTGTCCAGCACGGCGTCCCAGTCGTCGTCCTTCAGCCGCATCGCGAGCATGTCGCGGGTAATTCCAGCGTTGTTGACCAGGATCTGCAGGCCGCCATGCTCCCGGATGATCGACTCGACCAGCGCCTCGGCCGCGGCAGCGTCGTTGACGTCCAGCGGTGCGCCACGGCATCCGCTGTGAGAGGCCAGCGCGGCACTGATCTTCTGGGCGCCGTCGGCCGTGGTGGCGGTGCCCACGACCTTGACGCCGCGAAGCGCCAGCTCGGCGGTGATGGCGGCGCCGATGCCGCGGGAAGCGCCTGTCACCAGCGCCACCTGACCGGCGAACACAGGCGCACTCATGCGAGTTGTCCCTTCACGTCGGCCAGAGTCGAGGGGTCGTACATCGCGACTCCGGTCAGTTCAGGATCGATGCGCTTGCACAGTCCGGCAAGCACCTTGCCGGGGCCGCATTCGACGATGGTGGAGATGCCGCGGGCACGGATCGCCTGCACGCATTCGACCCACCGCACCGGTCCGAACGCCTGCTCATAAAGCGCGCCGCGAATCCGGTCCGGCTCGGTCTCGACCCGGACCTCGATGTTGTTGATGACGGGGATCTGCGGTGCGGCGAAGGCTGTCTCTGCCAGCCTCTCGCGCAGCTTTTCGGCTGCCGGCTTCATCAGGCTGGAGTGAAACGGCGCAGAAACAGGAAGCAGCAAGGCGCGTTTGGCGCCCGACGCCTTGAGCACCTCGCAGGCTTTGTCGACCGCCGCCCGGCTGCCAGCGATGACCGTCTGTCCCGGATCGTTGAAGTTGACCGCCTCGACCACCTCCAGCGTATTGGCGCCGAAGCTGCGAACCGCTTCGGCGCAGCCGTGGACCACCGACTGGGCGTCCAGGCCGAGAATGGCAGCCATTGCGCCAGTGCCGGCGGGCACGGCATCCTGCATGGCCTGGGCCCGGAAGCGGACCAGCGCAACCGCCCGCCCCAGGCTGAGGACGCCAGCCGCGACCAGCGCCGAGTATTCGCCAAGTGAGTGACCGGCCACGGCACCCGGCGCCTCGCCCCCTTCCGCCAGCCACGCACGGTACGCAGCAACGCCGGCCACCAGCATCACCGGCTGGGTGTTGGTCGTCATCGCCAGCGCCTCTTTCGGGCCCTCCCGGACCAGCCGTCCCAGGTCTTCCCCGAGAGCGTCGGACGCCTCGACCAGCGACGCCTGCACGGACGGGTGGTCGCCCCAGGCGTCGAGCATGCCGACGGACTGCGATCCCTGGCCAGGAAAGACAAAGGCAAACGGTTTCATGGTGAGGTCGGAAGATTGATGTCGGATCAGTCAGGACGAAGGAGCGAGGCCAGACGCACAAATACGGAAAGGGAACAGGCGAAAATGCAGTGAACCGCCGTCGCGCTCAGAAGTCCAGCAGGACCGCGCCCCAGGTAAAACCGCCGCCGACGCCTTCCAGCATCAAGGTCTGGCCGCGGCTGATCTTGCCACTTCGCACTGCGGCGTCGAGCGCGAGCGGAATCGACGCGGCGGAAGTATTGCCGTGCTGGTCGACGGTGACGACCAACTTGTCCAGCGGCAGTTTCAGTTTCCTGGCCGTCCCCTGCATGATCCGGATATTGGCCTGGTGCGGAATCAGCCAGTCGATGTCGGCCGCTTCCCGGCCGGCCTTCGCCAACGTCGCTCGCGCTGCCTGTTCGAGAACGCCGACCGCCAGCTTGAACACCGCCTGGCCGTCCATTTTCAACAGCGGGTCGCCCAGAACCTTGCCGCCTGACACGGTTCCCGGGACACAGAGAATGCCGACGTGCTTGCCGTCGGCGTGGAGGTCGCTCGCCAGGATTCCCGGCGTTTCGGACAGTTCGAGGACAACAGCGCCAGCGCCATCGCCGAACAGCACACAGGTGGTGCGGTCGCTGAAGTCGAGGATCCGCGAGAAGACTTCGGCGCCGATCACCAGGGCCTTGTTCGCGGTACCGGTCTTGATCAGGGAATCAGCGACCGTCAGCGCGTACACGAAGCCGCTGCACACCGCTTGCACGTCAAAGGCGGCGCAGCCCGCGATGCCGAGTTTGTGTTGAAGAATGCAGGCCGCCGATGGGAAAATCATGTCGGGCGTCGAAGTCGCCACGATGATCAGGTCGATCTCGCTGGCCGCGATGCCCGCCGCTTCGAGCGCCCGCCTGGCCGCTTCCACTCCGAGGTCGCTGCTGGTCACCCCATCGTCGGCGAAGTGCCTGGCCCGGATTCCGGTTCGCTCGACGATCCACTGGTCGGACGTTTCAACCCCTTTGGCCGCGAGTTCCTCGGCGAGGTCGGCGTTGGTGACGCGGCGCGGCGGCAAGTAGCTGCCGGTGCCCGTGATGCTGGAAAAACGTGCCATGTTCAGGGGCTGACTGCTTCGATGGACTGTCGGGCCTGCGGTTCGACACCGACCAGCAGGGGCCGGGCATGTGCGATCCGCGCCTGAACACGCTCCAGCAACTGATTGCGGGCCGCATCATACGCGCGGTCGAGGGCCTGGCCGAAGGCGAACGCATCGGCCGAACCGTGGCTCTTGAACACCAGGCCACGCAGCCCGAGAAATGCCGCGCCGTTGTACCGGCGGTGGTCGACTCGACTTTTAAACGCCGATAACACCGGGTAGGCGACGATTGCTGCCAGTTTGGTCATTGGAGAGCGGGAGAACTCTTCGCGCAGGAA
>JAJAZH010000280.1 GCA_026785815.1 Ramlibacter sp.
GCAATACTGCGCTCACGATGTTGTTCCTATGAAGCTGAGAAGGACGACCCGCAACCACAGGTAGAAGTCGCACCAGGGTTGTTCTTGATGACGAACTGCGCACCTTCCAGATCGTCTTTGTAATCAATCTCCGCCCCCACCAGGTACTGGTAGCTCATCGCATCAATCAGCAGCGACACACCGTTTTTGGTCATCGTCGTGTCGTCTTCGTTGGCGATTTCGTCAAACGTAAAGCCGTAGGAAAAACCGGAGCAACCGCCGCCCTGGACAAAAACACGCAGTTTCAGGTCGGGGTTGCCTTCCTCGGCAATCAAATCGGCGACTTTGGCCGCCGCGCTGTCGGTAAAGATAAAGGGTGCGGGCATGTCGGTCGGGATGCTTTCAGCGACTGCACTCATGGTGTTGCTCCTGGCTTTTCTACATCCAGCTTTGGCTTTTTCACATTGAAACTCTCGCCGCAGCCGCACTCGCTGTCGACGTTCGGGTTGTCGAACTTGAACATCTGCTTGAGGCCTTCGGTGACGAAGTCGATGCGTGAGCCGTCGAGGTACACCAGGCTGTCGGCATCGATCAGCACACGGGCGTCGTGTGACTCGAAGGTGTGGTCTGTCGGGCGAATTTAGTCGGCGATGTCGAAGGTGTGGGCCAGGCCGGTACAGCCGACTTTCTTGACGCCGATGCGCAGGGCAATCCCTTTGCCGCGCTTTGCAAGCTGGCGCTGAATCTGTTTTGCCGCATTTTCAGTCAATGTAATTGCCATCAGTCAAACTCCTAGGTAGCCACAGAGAGCAGCGGGACCAGCGGGAAAATCCAAGCCAGATCGCCGACGGTCCCCGGTGCCGTCCCAGGGACCGCATTTAGTATCGCTTCGAAACCATCTGCTTGTCAAGATGATTTAAAAACACTACTATCTGAGCATGATCAAAGAGTTGAACCTGGACAGTCACGCGATCGCGGAGTTGGTCTTGCACTTGGGGCGCATCGCCTCCAGCGAGGCGCTCGTGGAGGGGCTGACGCCAGTCCAGTGGGCAGGGCTCAGATACTTTGCTCGGGCCAACCGCTTCTCGCGAACGCCATCCGCCTTCGCCGCGTTTCATGGCACGACCCGGGGCACGGCGTCGCAAACGATCAAAAACCTCGAAACCCAGGGCTATCTGACGCGCATCCGGTCAGAGACCGACAGACGCAGTGTCCAGCTCGTTCTGACGGACAAAGCCAGCGGCATTCTCGTGAACGATCTGTTCCAAGCCCTGGTCCGTGCCGCGGATTCCCTGCCGCCAGGCGTCCGCGGCGACTTCGCCAACGCCTTGCAGCGCATGCTCGGCCAAGTGGCGTGGGAGCGAGGCAAACCTACCTTCGGCACCTGCGCGTCGTGTACCCATCTGGAAGGCGACGACTGCAGCCGGGAGGGACGGGCGCCCTATGGGTGCGGGTTCGCGAGCGAGCCGCTGCTTCTGGAAGAGCTCGACGAGGTCTGCATCAACTTCGTCCAAGGCAAGCCGATGACGGTGAGGGGTTCAGTCAGCGGCGCCGCACCGCGATGAGTCCTGTTCCTGTATCAGGGATCGCCCTCGATGCCGAGCCGCTCGCGCCCAGGCTCGGCCTCCTGACCAACGACAATTGCGACTGATGCGCCAGACCCTCATCAACCTCGAAGAATCGAAGATCCGCGAAGTCGCCAACGCCGGCATGGGACGCAGCGACGTGCTGGCGTTCTGGTTCGGCGAGAGCGACGAAGTCACGCCCGACTTTATCCGGCAGGCGGCGATCGAGTCGCTGCAAAAGGGCGAGACCTTCTATTCGCACAACCTCGGCCTGCCCGAGCTGCGCGCTGCGGTCGCCCACTACATGAGCGGGCTGCACGGCGACATCGCCAGCAACCGCATCGCCATCACCTCCGGCGGCGTCAACGCGCTGATGCTGTCGGTGCAGGCGCTGGTCGATGCCGGCGACCAGGTGGTGGCGGTGACGCCGGTCTGGCCCAACCTGACGGCCCAGCCGCTGATCCTGGGTGCCGACCTGCGCTGCTTTTCCCTCAAGCCCGAGGGCGGCCGCTGGACGCTGGACTTGCAGGCGCTGCTGGCGCAGATCACGCCCAAGACCAAGCTGCTGATCGTGAATGCGCCGAACAACCCGACTGGCTGGACGCTGGAGCGGGACGAGCAGCAGGCCATCCTGGAGCATTGCCGCAAGACCGGCACCTGGATCCTGGCCGACGAGGTGTACGAGCGCCTGTATTACGAAGAGACGCCGAACCCGGCGCCGGGCCGCCCCAAGCCGGGTGCTCCCCTGGGGGGAGACGGGCGCAGTCCTTCGGGGGGGATTCATCCCTGCGCCCCCAGCTTCCTGGACGTCGCCGCCCCGGATGACCGGCTGGTCGTGGTGCACAGCTTTTCCAAGAGCTTCCTGATGACCGGCTGGCGGCTGGGCTGGCTGGTGATGCCGCCGTCGCTGACCCAGCCGATGGGCAAGCTGGTTGAATTCAACACGTCGTGCGCCAGCGTCTTTACCCAGCGCGCGGGAATCGTCGCCCTGCAGCGGACCGACGAGGTGACTCCGCGCGTGGTGGCCCACCTCAAGCACTGCCGCGACACGCTGGTGCCGTTGCTGCAGGCGTTGCCCGGCATCGAGGTGGCTCCCGCCCGGGGTGGGATGTACGCCTTCTTCAGGCTCGACGGTGTCGACGATTCGCTGGCAGTGGCCAAGCGCCTGGTCTCCGAAGCCGGACTCGGGCTGGCGCCGGGCAACGCCTTCGCGCCCGAGGCTCAGGGCTGGCTGCGCTGGTGCTTCGCCTCCAAAGACCCGGCCCGGCTGGTGCAAGGGGTCGACCGGCTGGCAAGCTGGTTGCACTCACGCGCGTAAACCGGGATCCACGATCTGCCAGGCGCCTGGGTGCAATCGGGGCATGGATCCCGGGTCAAGCCCGGGATGACAACGCAATGGATCCCGGGTCAAGCCCGGGATGACAACGCAATGGATCCCGGGTCGAGCCCGGGATGACAACGCGGTCAGGCTATAATTCCGAGGCTTTGCATCCCGCAGAGCGCACGCCCAGCGCAATTCCAGTGCCGGGCGCAAGTCAGAACCTTCGTCCAGCACGCAGTGCCGGCCGAAACATCCAAGGAAATCAATGATCGCCAGTTCCATCAAGGCCGAAGTCGTCAAGGCCAATGCGCGCACCGCCACCGACACCGGCAGCCCCGAAGTCCAGGTCGCGCTGCTGACCGCCCGCATCAACGAGCTCACTCCGCACTTCAAGACCCACGCCAAGGACCACCACGGCCGCCGCGGCTTGCTGCGCATGGTGAACCGCCGCAAGAGCCTGCTGACCTACCTGAAGAACAAGGACGCCGACCGCTACACCGCGCTGATCGGCAAGCTGGGCCTGCGCAAGTAAGCAGGAAAGAGAACCGCGAGCGCCTGAGTTAGTCCTGCTAGCTCAGGCGCTTTTTACTTCGGAGACGGCAAGAGCAGACGACGCGCTGTGTCATTCCACAAGCGGCCCGCAGCGGGGGCTTGTGGAATGGCATCGTTTTCGGCTCCGGTCGCTCCGCCTCCAACTACCAAGAGAAAGCGAGCATGTCATGAGCATCTTCAATAAAGTCACCAAGAGCTTCCAGTGGGGCCAGCACAAGGTCACCCTCGAGACCGGCGAGATCGCCCGCCAGGCCTCCGGCGCCGTGCTGGTGGACATCGAAGGCACCGTCGTGCTGTGCACCGTGGTGGCTTCCAAGTCGGCCAAGCCGGGCCAGGATTTCTTTCCGCTGACGGTCGACTACATCGAGAAGACCTACGCCGCGGGCAAGATTCCCGGCAGCTTCTTCAAGCGAGAAGCCAAGCCCAGCGAACTCGAGACCCTGACCAGCCGCCTGATCGACCGCCCAATTCGTCCGCTGTTCCCGGAAGGCTTCCTGAACGAAGTGCATGTGGTCATCCACACCGTGTCGCTCAATCCGGAAGTCGATCCCGACATGGCGGCCATGATCGGCTCCAGCGCCGCGCTGGCGATCTCCGGCATCCCGTTCGCCGGCCCGATCGGCGCAGCGCGCGTCGGCTACATCAACGGCGAATACGTGCTCAACCCGGGCCAGACCCAGCGTAAGGAATCGCTGCTGGACCTGGTGGTCGCGGGCACCGAAGCCGCCGTGCTGATGGTCGAGTCGGAGGCCAAGCAGCTTTCCGAGGACATCATGCTGGGCGCCGTCGTGTTCGGCCACGAGCAGGGCAACATCGCCATCAACGCGATCCATGAATTGGTGCGCGACGCCGGCAAGCCGGTCTGGGACTGGAAGCCGGCGGCCAAGGACGAGGCCTTCATCGCCCGCGTGACCGATGCCGCCGAGGAAAAAATCCGCGCCGCCTACCAGATCCGCAGCAAGCAGGCCCGCACCCACGCCCTGCGCGATGCCACCGCTTCGGTGATGGCGTCGCTGAAGGAATCCGGCGACGTCGATTCGGCCAAGGTTGAAAGCCTGCTGTTCGACATCGAAGCCAAGATCGTTCGCAGCCAGATCCTGTCGGGCGAGCCCCGCATCGACGGCCGCGACACCCGCACCGTGCGCCCGATCGAGATCCGCACCGGCGCGCTGCCCCGCACCCACGGCTCGGCGCTGTTCACGCGCGGCGAGACCCAGGCGCTGGTGATCACCACGCTGGGCACCGAGCGCGACGCGCAGCGCATCGACGCGCTGATGGGCGAATACGAAGACCGCTTCATGTTCCACTACAACATGCCTCCTTTCGCGACTGGCGAAGTGGGCCGCATGGGCTCGACCAAGCGCCGCGAAGTCGGCCACGGCCGGCTGGCCAAGCGCGCGCTGCTGGGCGTGCTGCCGACCAAGGAAGAATTCCCGTACACGATGCGCGTGGTCTCCGAGATCACCGAATCCAACGGTTCCTCGTCGATGGCATCTGTCTGCGGCGGCTGCCTGTCGCTGATGGACGCCGGCGTGCCGATGAAGGCGCACGTCGCCGGCATCGCCATGGGCCTGATCAAGGACGGCAACCGCTTCGCCGTGCTGACCGACATCCTGGGCGACGAGGACCACCTCGGCGACATGGACTTCAAAGTCGCCGGCACCACCAACGGCATCACCGCGCTGCAGATGGACATCAAGATCCAGGGCATCACCCGCGAGATCATGCAGGTGGCACTGGCGCAGGCCAAGGAAGCGCGCATGCACATCCTGGGCAAGATGCAGGAAGCGATGAGCACGGCCAACACCGAGGTCAGCACCTTCGCCCCCAAGCTGTACACCATGAAGATCAATCCGGACAAGATCCGTGACGTGATCGGCAAGGGCGGCGCCGTCATCCGCGCGTTGACCGAAGAGACCGGCTGCCAGATCAACATCGAGGAAGACGGCACCATCACCATCGCCGCCACCGACAACGCCAAGGCGGACGTCGCGAAGAAGCGGATCGAGCAGATCACTGCGGAGGTCGAGATCGGCAAGGTCTACGAAGGCCCGGTCACCAAGATCCTGGACTTCGGCGCGCTGATCAACCTGCTGCCCGGCAAGGACGGCCTGCTGCACATCAGCCAGATCGCCCACGAGCGCGTGGAGAAAGTCACCGACTACCTGAGCGAAGGCCAGATCGTCAAGGTCAAGGTGCTCGAGACCGACGAGAAGGGCCGCGTCAAGCTGTCGATGAAGGCATTGCTGGACCGACCGGCGGGCGCACCGCCGGAGCGCGAGCAGCGTGACCAGCGCGACCAGCGCTTCGGCGGCCAGCGCGACCAGCAGCCACGCGGTGACCAGTACCGCGACCAGCAGCCGCGCGGTGACCAACAGAACCGTGGCGACCAGCAGCCGCGCGGTGACCAACAGAACCGTGGCGACCAGCAGCCGCGCGGCGACCAACAGAACCGTGGCGACCAGCAGCCGCGCGGTGACCAACAGAACCGTGGCGACCTGCAGCCGCGTGGTGACCAACAGAACCGTGGCGACCAACAGCCGCGTGGCGACCAGCAAAACCGCGGCGACCAGGGCCGGGGCGACCAGCAGTTCCGTGGCGAGCAGCAGCAGCGCGACGGCCAGCAGAGCCGCAGCGAGCCGCAGCAGCCGCGCGAAGAGCGCGAGCCGCGCGAGCCGCAGCAGACTCCGGTCGACGACCGGGGTTGAGCCTTTGATTGTTGCCGGCGCCGCGCAGGCGCCGGCCGGAGGCCAGAAAGACCATGAAAGCTGTTGAAATCACAAGCTACGGCGCGCCCGACGTCCTGCGTCTGGCCGAGCGCCCCGACCCCGTTGCTGGCGCCGGTGAACTGCTGATCCGCGTCGCGGCCAGCGGCATCAACCGCCCGGACGTGTTGCAGCGCACGGGGAACTATCCGGTGCCGCCCGGCGCTTCCGACCTGCCCGGCCTGGAAGTGGCGGGCGTGATCGTCGATGGCGATGCCCAGGCGATGGCGCAAGCGGGACTGCACAAAGGCGATCGCGTCTGCGCGCTGGTCGCCGGCGGCGGCTATGCCGAACTGTGCGTCGCGCCGGTCGGTCAGTGCCTGCCGGTGCCCGGCGGCATGAGCGACATCGAGGCCGCTTCCCTGCCTGAGACCTTCTTCACCGTCTGGAGCAACGTGTTCGACCGCGTCAAGCTGCAGGCCGGCGAGACCCTGCTGGTCCAGGGCGGGACCAGCGGCATCGGCGTCACCGCGATCCAGATGGCGAAAGCGCTGGGCGCCACCGTGATCGCCACCGCCGGCAGCGACGAGAAGTGCCAGGCCTGCATCCAGCTCGGCGCCGACCAGGCCATTAATTACAAGACCCACGATTTCGTGGCCGAGGTCAAGAAGCTGGCGAGCGGCGGCGTCAACGTGATCCTTGACATGGTCGCGGGCAGCTATGTGGCGCGCGAGATCGAGTGCCTGGCGGAAGATGGCCGGCTCGCCATCATCGCGGTACAGGGCGGCGTCAAGGCCGAGTTCAACGCCGGCATGGTGCTGCGCAAGCGGCTGGTCATCACCGGCTCGACGCTGCGGCCGCGGCCGGTCGCGTTCAAGACTGCGATCGCGCAATCGCTGCGCAAGAACGTCTGGCCGCTGCTCGAGCGCGGCGCGATCAAGCCGGTGATCTTCAAGACCTTCCCGGCGGCGCAGGCGGCGCAGGCCCACACGCTGATGGAATCGAACCAGCACATCGGCAAGATCGTGCTGACCTGGGCATGAAATTGGCCCCCACGCTCTCGTTGTTCGCTGCCCCCCAAGGGGGCTTCAGCCTCCTTGAGGCGGCTCGGCGGAGGTGGTTCGCTGCCCCCCAAGGGGGCTTCAGCCTCCTTGAGGCGGCTCGGCGGAGTCTGAGATGAGCAAACAGAAGCTGATCGCCGGCAACTGGAAAATGAACGGCAGCATTGCCGGCAACGATGCGCTGCTGCGTGCGGTGATTGCGGGCATGGCGGGCGCCAGTTGCACGGTCGCGGTCTGCGTTCCCGCGCCGTACCTGGCGCAGTTGCAGGTGCTGCGTCACGGTTCGGCGCTGGAGCTGGGCGCGCAGGACCTGTCGCGGCACGAGCATGGCGCGTACACCGGCGAGGTATCGGCGTCGATGCTGAAGGAATTCGGCGTGCGCTTTTGCATCGTCGGCCATTCCGAGCGGCGCCAGTGGCACGGCGAATCGGATGCGCTGGTCGCCGACAAGGCCAAGGTGGCGCTGGCGCATGGCATCACGC
>JAJAZH010000281.1 GCA_026785815.1 Ramlibacter sp.
CTTCACCCCCCTGGCGGTGGGCCATTCGTTGTTGCCGTCGGCGAAGTACTCCTGCGCCGGCAGGCTGGCCAGGTACTCCAGGAACCGGACCGCATTGGCCGGGTGCTTCGCATTCTTTGCCACCGCGCCGCCGGCGATGTTGACGTGCGTGCCCCAGGAATTCTGGTTGGGGAAGACGACACCCACCCGTTCCATCAGCGCGCGTTCCGCCGGGTTGCTGGAGCGGATCAGGCGTGCGATGTAGTAGGTGTTGGTGACTGCGATCTGGCACTCGCCAGAGGCAACGCCCTTGATCTGGTCGGTGTCGCCGCCCTTGGGATCGCGCGCGAGGTTGGCGACCATGCCCTTGAGCCAGGCCTCGGCCTTCTGCTCACCGACGTGCTCGGTGATCGCTCCGAACAGGGACAGGTTGTACGGGTGCGAGCCGGAGCGGATGCAGATCCGGCCCTTGTTGCGAGGGTCTCCCAGCTTTTCGTAGCTGTCCACGTCGTCGGGCTTGACCTTGAGCTTGTCGTACACGATCACGCGGGCGCGGGTCGAAAAGCCGAACCACGACGTGCCTTGCGCAGTGGCCTTGGCCCGGTACTGCGGCGGGATGGCGGCTTCCAGCACCCGCGACCGGATCGGCTGGAACAGGCCCTCGACTTCGCCCTTGTAGAGGCGGGCCGCGTCCACCAGCAGGATCACGTCGGCCGGCGAGGCCGTGCCCTCGGCCTTGAGCCGCGCCAGGATGCCGGCGTCGTCGGCGTCGACCCGGTTGATCCGGATGCCGGTCGCCTTGGTGAAGTTGCTGTAGAGCGATTCGTCGGTGGAGTAGTGGCGGGCGGAGTAGAGATTGAGCACCTGCTCCTGGGCCGAAGCGCCGCCAACTGCGAGCAGCAACAGGGAGGCAATCGCGAACGTCTTTTTGATCATGTCGAACCTTGGAAAGTGAGAGCTTTGACTTCGCCGATCATAATTCAAATGCGAATCATTCTCAATTCCATGTCCTCAATTCTGTGACGGCGCGTGAGGTTATCGCCGGGCAGAAAAAAAGGGCAGATCTTGCGATCTGCCCTAGAAGGGATCCCTGAACCGTGAGGTGTCGAAGAGACCCGAGGAGACAACCTGAAGAACCTCGTCTCGCACCCGACCGGGGCCGGGTGGTTTCGGGAATTCCTCCTCCATCAGCTGGAGTCGGCAACTCCCGTTTTCAAGTGCGATTCAACGCTTCTTGGCGGTGGTCTTGCTGGCGTTCACAGCCGTGTTGGCGACTGCGTTGAAGTTGGCTTCGGCGACGTCGGAAGCCTGCTTGACAGCCTTCTGGACCGATTCCAGGGCGTTGTTGCCAGCGGCAACGGCGCTCTTGAACACGGCCACAGCGGTTTCGCTGCCGGCGGGTGCGTTCTTGGCGGCGTTGTCG
The DNA here is from genome assembly GCA_026785815.1 of Ramlibacter sp. Taxonomy (GTDB): domain Bacteria; phylum Pseudomonadota; class Gammaproteobacteria; order Burkholderiales; family Burkholderiaceae_C; genus Ramlibacter. The sequence continues at coordinate 1,403 of JAJAZH010000281.1, forward strand.
ACAACGGCCAGGAACTTCTTCTGCGTGTCGGCGGCTTGCGCTTCGAAAGCACGGCCGAATTCGGCGCCGGTGCCGGAGGCGATGTCATACAGGTGACGGCTGTAAGCGGCGGTCTTCTCAGCCAGCGGCTGGAGCAGGGCAGCTTGCAGGGCCATCAGCTCCTGCGCATCCTTGACGGTCAGGAAAGCTTGCGTGGTGCCGGCGGCTTCGGTCAAGGCGGCCTTGGACGCGGTGACGTTCAGCTCGACCAGCTTTTCGACGCCTTCGAAAGCCTTGGTGGTGAGGCCAAAGAGGGTTTCGACGGAAGCCTTGTGGGCGGCCATGACTTGTTCGGCGGTCATCATATTCAAATCTCCAGTAAGGGTAAATGTGGAATCTTCAACTGCCATGAACCGGCCCCGCTGGCCTTGTTATGTTGCGGTGCAGCATGGGTTGAATTATAGGGAGGTGGCCAACTCGCGCAAGGGTTTTATGCTGCGTTGCACCATTCTAGAAGTGGGCCCCTAAAACCCTGCGATGGGTGACCCGGACACAATCGCCGGATGCAGGTTTTCTACGCCACCCAGTTCGTCCTGACCCTGCCGCCCGGCCACCGCTTCCCAATGGCGAAGTACCAGCTGGTGAGGGACCGGCTGGCGGCCGAGCGGCCGGAGATCCGCCTGACGCAGGCCGAGCCGGCCAGCGATGGCGAGCTGGCGCTGGCCCACACGCCGGCCTATATCAAGGCCATCTGCGATGGCTCGATCGGTCCGCAGGCGATGCGCGAAATCGGCTTTCCATGGAGCGAGGCGATGGCCGAACGGGCCCGGCGCTCAGTGGGCGCCACCATCGCTGCATGCCGGGTCGCTCTGCGCGAAGGCGTGGCCGGCAACATCGCCGGCGGCACCCATCACTCCCATGCCGACAAGGGCGGCGGTTTTTGCGTGTTCAACGACGCGGCCGTGGCTGCGCGCCTGATGCAGGCCGAGTGGGGGCGGGGCGGTGGCGCCGGCGACCGGCCCAGGACCCTGAGGGTCGCAGTGATCGACCTGGACGTGCACCAGGGCAACGGCACCGCGCGCATTTTCCGGGGCGATCCCACCGTGTTCACGCTGTCGATCCACGGCCAGAAAAATTTTCCCTTCCGCAAGGAGGCCAGCGACCTCGACGTCGAACTGCCCGACGGCTGCCGCGATGACGACTATCTGCAAGCGCTGGAACTGGCTTTGGCCGAACTGGAGCGCCGCTTCGAGCCCGGCCTGGTGATCTACCTGGCGGGCGCCGATCCGCACGAAGGCGACCGGCTCGGGCGCCTGAAACTGAGCTGGGACGGGCTCGAAGCGCGCGACCGCCGGGTCTTCGACTGGGCTTTCCAGCGCCGCATCCCGCTGGCGTTCGCCATGGCCGGAGGCTACGGCGTGCGGATCGAAGACACGGTGCAGGTCCAGCTCAACACCTTCGGCGTCGCGACCCAATACTGGCGGCGCTGGCAGAATCAACCGCGATGACAGTCCCAGCGGGCGCCAGCGGCGCTGAATCCCGAGCCAGCTCCAGCGGCACCAGGCCGCAGCCCGAACCGCGCAGCGCCTATCGGGCCTTTCGCACCATCACGACCCGCTGGATGGACAACGATGCCTACGGCCACGTCAACAACGTCGTCTTCTACAGCTGGTTCGACACCGCGGTGAACGCGCATCTGGTCGAGCAGGGCGCGCTCGACATCCAGCACGGCGACGTCATCGGCCTGGTGGTCGAGACCGGCTGCAACTACTTCACCCCGGTGGCGTTTCCGCAGCCGGTGGAAGCCGGTTTGCGGGTGACTCACATCGGCCGCTCCAGCGTGCGCTACGAGGTGGCCCTGTTCGTGCCGGACCAGCCGGCGTCCGTGGCCAGCGGCCACTTCGTCCATGTCTACGTGCACCGGGCCAGCCGGCGTCCGTGCGAGCTTCCCCTGAAACTGAAATCTGTCCTGGAGGCCCTCCAATGAGCTCATCCCAAGTCAGCCACGCTCAAGTCAGCACCGTGGTGCAGCACCCCGCCAGCGTCGACGACGCCATCACCAGCCGGTTTTCGGCGCGCGACTTCCTGCCGACGCCGGTGCCGAAGGCCACGATCGAGGAGATCCTGGAGGTCGCACGGCGCGCGCCCTCAGGCACCAACACGCAGCCCTGGAAAGTCTATGTGCTGCAAGGCGAAAGCCTGCGCAGCCTGGCCGACAAGGTTTGCGCGGCGCACGACGCGATCTTCGCCAGTCCGGAACTGGCCGCTGAGTACCGGGAGGAGTACGACTACTACCCGCGCACGTGGGTCAGCCCGTACATCGACCGGCGACGAGAGAACGGCTGGAGCCTGTACGGGCTGCTCGGAATCGCCAAAGGAGAGAAGGACAAGATGCATGCGCAGCACCAGCGCAACTACCGCTTCTTCGACGCGCCGCTGGGCTTCATGTTCACGCTCGACCGCGTGATGGAGCGCGGCTCGCTGGTGGACTACGGGATGTTCCTGCAAAGCATGATGGTCGCGGCCCGCGCGCGGGGCCTGCACAGCTGCCCGCAGGCGGCGTGGAACGGCTACGCGAAGATCGTGATGCCACACATCGGTGCCGGCGAGGGCGAGATGCTGGTCTGCGGAATGTCGATGGGGTACGCCGACGAGTCGGCCCTGGTGAACGGCTTTCACACGCCCCGGGAGCCGGTTGCCGGATTCACCCGCTGGCTCGAATAACGAGCCGCGAGCCGCGGCTCGCACCGTTCCCACGCGCCGCCGGCTTACAGCTTCCCGTATTTTTTCCGGGCGTCGCTGAGGCAAGCCGCCTTGTCCGAGCCGGACAGGGCGTCGCAACGTTCCTTGGCCGCTGTGAACTGCGCCTGCGATGTGTCCTCACGCGCTTCCTTGCGCTCGCTGGTCAACGCGCGTGAGTTCACGCCCTGGTCGACAGCCGCGCGATCGACCCGGACATCGCTGCGGGCTCCGACGAAGGACGCTTTCGCCTCTTTGCGGCACACCGCCCTGGCGTTGCCGCGCAGGTCGTCGCACTTCTCGCTGGCGACCCGCAAAGCGGTTTCGGCGCGCCGGGTCTTGACCTTGTCGTCGTTCTTCGGCGTCGCCTTGCGCCGGACTTCGAGTTCGGCCTTGGCCACGGCATAGGCGCCGCGTGCCTCGGCCTGGCAGACATCTTTCGCGTTGCCCTGGAGCGGCTTGCAGCCGCTCCAGGCAGCCCGGTAGCTGCCCTGGGCGCGATCCATCTCGCTTCGATACTGATCCCGGGTCATGGCTGCGCCAGCACTGCTGGCCAGCACGCTGCCGGCCAGCAGGACCAAGGGTGCGAGCCGCTGGAGGATCACGGCGATCGGCCGGGTTACTGCGATTTTTCGAAGATGAAGGTGGGATTGCGCTTTTCGAAGCTGCTGACCTGGGTTTCGGCCTCTTCCTTGGCGATGCCGTGGCGCTCCTGGATCCGGCCCAGCAGCTGGTCGCGGCGGCCGGCGATGACGTCGAGGTCGTCGTCGGTCAGCTTGCCCCATTGCTCCTTGAGCTTGCCTTTGGCCTGTTTCCAGTTGCCTTCGATGCGGTCGTTGTTCATGTGTGTTCTCCTGGAAGGCGCCGGCCGCACGCGCGAAATGCCCGTGCAGCGGCGTTGACTTACCGTATGGGCAGTCGCGGACGCAGCGGGTAGGAAAGCGAAGCCGGCAGTCGTAGGCAGCTGCCTACAGCCGGGCCGGCGCGACTGTATGCTCGCCCGCACAACAACGAGGAACTTGCATGGCGAATCTGTGGCGCACCCTCGCATGCCCGCTTGCACTGCTGGCGCCGGGGCTGGCCGCGGCCGCGGACTTCGACGGCCGGCGGCTGTCGCCGCTGTGGGGCCTGCCATTCGCCAGCATCCTGCTGTCGATCGCGCTGCTGCCGTTGCTGGCGCCTCGCTTCTGGCACCACCACTACGGCAAGGTCGTCGCTGGCTGGTCGCTGGCCTTCCTGCTGCCGTTCGCTGCGGTGTTCGGGCCGGGCGAGGCGGCCGCCGGATTCGCGCATGCGCTGCTGGCGGAATACCTGCCGTTCGTGATCCTGCTGACCGCGCTGTATGCCGTGTCCGGCGGCATCTTTATCCGCGGCAACCTGCACGGCAGCCCGTTGACCAACGTGTCGATCCTGGCGATCGGAGCCGTGCTGGCCAGCTTCATGGGGACCACCGGTGCGTCCATGCTGCTGGTGCGACCGTTGATCCGGGCCAACGACAACCGCCGCAGCAAGGCCCATGTGCTGGTGTTCTTCATCTTCATCGTCTCCAACGCCGGCGGCTCGTTGACGCCGTTGGGCGATCCGCCGCTTTTTCTTGGATTCCTGAAGGGCGTGGAGTTCTTCTGGACGGTGAAGCACATCTTTCCGGAAACGCTGTTCCTGGTCGGCACGCTGCTGGCGGGCTTTTTCGCCCTCGATTCCTGGCTCTTCCGTCGGCCGGGTGAACTGCTCAGGGACGACCCGACGCCGGATTCCCGGTCCTTGGGCTTCGACGGTGCCCGCAATTTCTGGCTGCTGGCCGCGGTGGTTGCACTGGTGCTGATGAGCGGGGTCTGGAAGTCGCCATTGGGCTGGGACATCGTGGGGACCCGAGTCGGCCTGCCGGGACTGGTGCGCGACGCCGGGCTGGTGTTTGTGACACTGCTGACGCTGCGCATCACGCCGGCTTCGGTCCACGCGGGCAACCAGTTTTCCTGGGCTCCGATGGCGGAGGTGGCCAAGCTGTTCGCCGGCATCTTCCTGACCATCATCCCGGTCATCGCGATGCTGCGCGCCGGCGTCGAAGGCCCTTTCGGCGCAGTGGTGTCGGCGGTGACGCGCGCCGACGGCTCTCCCGACCCGGCGATGTACTTCTGGGCCAGCGGTCTGCTGAGCACGTTCCTGGACAACGCGCCCACCTATCTGGTGTTCTTCAACACGGCGGGCGGCGACGCCGCAGTGCTGATGACCACGCTGGCGCCCACGCTGGCCGCCATCTCGGCCGGCTCGGTCTTCATGGGCGCCAACAGCTACATCGGCAACGCGCCCAACCTGATGGTCAAGGCCATCGCCGAGGAACGGGGTGTCAAAATGCCCAGCTTCTTCGGCTACATGGCCTGGTCGTGCGGCATCCTGCTGCCGCTGTTCCTGGTCATGACCTTCATCTGGTTTCGCTAACCCCGAGTCGTCCCCATGAGCAAGCCCAAAATCCTGGTCGCGCGCGCGATCATCCCCGCCACCGTCGCCCGGCTCGAAGAACACTTCGAGGTCGAGCACAACCAGGCCGACCAGCCGTGGTCCAAGCAGCAGCTGGGGCACAAGCTGGCCGGCAAGGTCGGCGCTTTCACCACTGGTGGCGACCGGATCGACGCCGAGACGCTGGCTGCCGCGCCGGAGTTGAAGATCTGCGCCAACATGGCGGTGGGCTACAACAACTTCGACATCGACGCCATGACTGCGCGCGGCGTGCTTGCCACCAACGCGCCGGACGTGCTGACCGAGACCACGGCAGACTTCGGCTTTGCCTTGCTGATGGCGACGGCCCGGCGCGTGACCGAGAGCGAGCATTTCCTGCGCGCCGGCAAGTGGGACCGCTGGAGCTTCGACATGTTCGCCGGCTCCGACGTCCACGGCTCGACGCTGGGCATCCTGGGCATGGGCCGCATCGGCCAGGGCATCGCGCGCCGCGGCGCCCACGGCTTCGGCATGAACGTGATCTATCACAACCGCTCGCGACTGGCGCCCGATCTCGAGGCCGCGTGCAGGGCCCGCTATGTCGACAAGGACGAACTGCTGCGCACGGCGGATCACCTGGTGCTGGTGCTGCCGTACTCGCCCTCGTCGCACCACGCGATCGGCGCCAGCGAAATAGCGCTGATGAAGCCGACCGCCAACCTGATCAACATCGCGCGCGGCGGCATCGTCGACGACGCCGCGCTGGCCGCGGCGCTGCGGGATCGCAAGATCGCCGGCGCCGGCCTGGACGTGTACGAAGGCGAGCCGAAAGTCCACCCGGACCTGCTCACCGTGCCCAACGTGGTGCTGACGCCGCACATCGCCAGTGCCACCGTGCCGACCCGGCGCGCCATGGCGGACCTGGCGACCGACAACCTGATCGGCTTCCTGATCCACGGCAAGCCGCTGACGCCCCTGAACCCCGAAGTTCTGACCAGGTAAGCCGGTCTTGGAACTCCTGATTCTCATTGCGCTCGCGCTGGCGAGCCTGGTGCTGCTATTGATCCTGCTGCTGCGCAGGTCGCCAGCGGTCACCGACGGCGGTCGGGCCGAACTGATCGCCGCCAGCGAGCGCATGGAGCGTGAGTTGCGGCGCGAGATCAGCGAGTCGGCTCGGGGCGGGCGGCAGGAACTCACGCTGACGCTGGCCACGTTCCAGGAGGCGCTGGTCAAGCAGGGCGCCGAAGCGACGCGCACGCAAAACAACCAGATCGACGCATTCGCCCAGCAGCTCACGCTGCTGCAAAAAACGCTGTCGGACACGCTCACCATGCAACTGCAAGGCCTGGGCGAATCCAACGCCCGGCGGCTCGGGGAAGTGCGGGCGACGCTCGACAGCCAGCTGCAGCAACTGCAACAGAGCAACGCCGCCAAGCTCGACGAGATGCGAAAGACCGTCGACGAGAAACTGCAGTCCACGCTCGACCAGCGCCTGGGCGACAGCTTCAAGCAGGTGGCCGACCGGCTGGAGCAGGTGCACAAGGGACTGGGCGAGATGCAGACCCTGGCCCAGGGCGTGGGCGACTTGCAGCGGGTGCTGACCAACGTCAAGTCGCGCGGCATCTTCGGCGAGGTGCAGTTGCAGGCGCTGCTGGAGCAGGTGCTGACCACGGAGCAGTATGGCAAGCAGGTCGAGACCAAGCCGCGCAGCAACCAGCGCGTTGACTTCGCGATCCGCTTTCCAGGCCGCAGCGCCGACGGCACGCCGGTCTGGCTGCCGATCGACGCCAAGTTTCCCCGCGACGATTACGAACGGCTGCTCGACGCCCAGGACCGGGCCGATCCCGCCGCCGCCGACATCGCCTTGCGCGCGCTCGAGTCGCGCATCCGCAGCGAGGCCAAGTCGATCTGCGAAAGCTATGTCTGCCCGCCGCACACCACCGATTTCGCGATCCTGTTCCTGCCGGTCGAGAGCCTGTATGCGGAAGTGTTGCGGCGGCCGGGCCTGATGGACAGCCTGCAGCGCGATTACCGCGTGACGCTGGCCGGCCCGACCACGCTGCTGGCGATGCTCAACAGCCTGCACATGGGCTTTCGCACGCTGGCGCTCGAGCAGCAGGCCTCCGAGGTGTGGAAGGTGCTGGGCGCGGTCAAGACCGAGTTCGAGCGCTACGGCACCTGGGTCGACCGGATCCGCGAGCAGGTGCGCAAGGCATCGGACACGCTCGACAACGCCAGCGCCCGCACCAGCCAGATGCGGCGCGCCCTCAAGGTGGTCGAGGCGCTGCCCGAGGGCCAGGCGCAGGCGCTGTTGCCGCCCGCCGGCGAGGGCGAAGAAGACCCCGCATGAGCGGCGGCCTCAGCGCGGCGCTGGCGCGCGTGATCGCCGGCCAGGTCTGTCTCCATGCGTGCATGGCGGGCACGCGGCTGGCTGCGCCCTTGCTGGCGCTGAGGCAAGGCTACGGCGAGGCGGCAGTCGGCGTGCTGCTGGCGCTGTTCGCGCTGACACAGGTCTTTCTGGCGTTGCCGGCCGGCCGCTACGCCGATCGCCATGGCCTCAGGCGGCCGATGGCCTGGTCCGCCGCAGCCGCCGCCGCCGGCGCCGCCCGCGCGGCGCGGGGGCTGGGGGTACCCGGGGGGTGGCGGGGCGCCGGGGTCTCCGGCGGCCCGGCCCCCCCCCCCGCGAGAGCGCTGCACCGCCCACAAGGGCCCGCCGCCC
>JAJAZH010000282.1 GCA_026785815.1 Ramlibacter sp.
TATTTCTACGTCTGGCTGGACGCGCCGATCGGCTATCTCGCCTCGCTCAAGAACCTGCTGGACCGGCGCGGCCAGGACTTCGACGCCTACCTGGCCGACCCGGCGCTGGAGCAGGTTCACTTCATCGGCAAGGACATCGTCACCTTCCACACGTTGTTCTGGCCGGCGATGCTCAAGTTCAGCGGCCGCAAGACACCCGACAGCATCTTCGTCCACGGCTTCCTGACGGTGAACAACGGCGAGAAGATGAGCAAGAGCCGCGGCACCGGGCTGGACCCGCTGAAGTACCTGTCGCTGGGGATGAATCCCGAGTGGCTGCGTTACTACCTTGCCGCCAAGCTCAACTCGCACAACGAGGACATCGAGTTCAGCGCCGAGGACTTCATGGCGCGGGTCAACGCCGACCTGATCGGCAAGTACGTCAACATCGCCAGCCGGACGGCAGGGTTCATCACCAAACGCTTCGGCGGCAAGCTGGGCCCCGAAGATCCGCAGGCCGAAGCCCTGCTGGAGTCGGCGCATGCCGCGGCCGCCGAGGTCAAGGCGCTCTACGACGCGCGCGAGTTCGGCAAGGCAATTCGCGCGATCATGGCCCTGGCCGACCAGGCCAACCTGTACGTCGACCAGCAGGCGCCCTGGCTGATCGCGAAAGACAGCAGTCGGGACGCAGAACTGCACCGGGTCTGCACCACGGCCATCGGCCTGTTCAAGAACCTGACGGTGATGCTGGCGCCAGTGCTGCCGCAACTGGCCGGCGAAGTCGGCAAGTGGCTCGCTGCCGACGTCCATCTGTGGGACAACTGCGGTGTCAAGCTGTCCGTCGGGCATGAAATCAATCCTTACCGGCACCTGATGCAGCGGGTCGACGTCAAGCAGATCGACGCGCTGTTCGATGCGCCGGCGGATTTGCCCGACCCGTCTGTCGCCAGCGAGGCTGGAAGCGACCCACCGGGAGGCGAGGAGATCGCAGCGCCGATCACGATCGACGACTTCACGAAGATCGACCTGCGGATCGCCAAGATCGTCGACTGCCAGGCGGTGGAAGGCTCGACCAAGCTGCTGCGCCTGACGCTGGACGTGGGCGAAGGCAAGACCCGCAACGTGTTCAGCGGCATCGCTTCCGCCTACCGGCCCGCCGACCTGGTGGGCAAGCTCACGGTGATGGTGGCCAACCTGGCGCCGCGCAAGATGAAGTTCGGCATCAGCGAAGGCATGGTGCTGGCCGCCAGCGCCGCCAACGACAAGGCGGGCGGAATCTACGTGCTGGAGCCCTCGCCGGGCGCGGTGCCCGGCATGCGGGTGCGCTAAGCTGGCGGCATGCGTACCCGCCTCGTCCTGGCAGCCGGCCTGAGCGCCCTGCTCTCCGGGTGCGCGGTGATCGCGGTGGCGGACACCGCCGCCAGCATCGCGGTGAAGGGCGTGGGACTGGCCGCCGATGCCGCCATCGGCACCGTGAGGATCACCGGCAAGGCGGTCGGCGCAGCGGCGGATGCCGTGCTGCCCGGCGCCGAGCGCTGAGATGACTTGCGCCGCGCCCGGCGGCTGCCCGATCGGCTGACCCATGTTTCCCGCCATTCGCGGCTGGACCGACGTCGAACGCACGCCCCACGCCAACGTCCGGCTGGGCGCGGTGCTGGCCTTCGTCGCCGGCGCCGCCAATGCCGGCGGCTTCCTCGCCGTCGGCCAGTACACCTCGCACATGACCGGCGTGCTGTCCTCGGTGGCCGACAACCTGGTGCTGGGCCAGCTGACGCTGGTGGTGTCGGCTATCGGAGCGCTGCTGGCCTTTCTGTGCGGAGCGATGACCACCGCCATCCTGGTCAACTGGGGACTGCGGCGCGGGCTTCGCAGCGCCTACGGGCTGCCGCTGATGCTGGAGTCTGCTGCGCTGCTGGTCTTCGGCCTGGCCGGCGCGTCGATCGACGGCTTCACGACGCTGTTCCTTCCGCTCACCGTGGTGCTGCTGTGCTTCATCATGGGACTGCAGAACGCGGTGATCACCAAGATCTCGCGGGCCGAGATCCGCACCACCCACGTGACCGGCCTGGTCACCGACATCGGCATCGAGCTGGGCAAACTGCTGTACGTCAACGCGCGCGACGACAGCGCGCCGGTGCTGGCCAACCGCCAGCGGCTGCGCATCCATGTGCTGCTGGTGGCCTGTTTTTTCGCCGGCGGCCTGTTCGGCGCGATCGGCTTCAAGTTCGTGGGCTTCGTCACCACCGTGCCGCTGGCTATCGCCCTGTGGCTGCTGTCGCTGCGGCCCTTGTTGCACGATCTGAGCAAACGCCTGCCGATGCCGGATGCAAAATAGCCCGCAATGCAATTGCCGGCCTCGCTCGCCACCTTCCGACCCCGGCTGATCGACGCGCTGCGCGGCTACAACCGCGCCCGTTTCACCACCGACGTGGGCGCCGGAGTGACGGTCGGCATCGTCGCATTGCCGCTGGCAATGGCCTTCGCCATCGCCTCCGGCCTCAAGCCCGAGGCGGGCCTTTGGACGGCGATCATCGCCGGCGCGCTGGTTTCGCTGCTGGGTGGATCGAACGTGCAGATCGGCGGGCCGGCCGGCGCCTTCATCGTCGTGGTCTACGGCATCGTCGAGCGATACGGCCTGGCCAACCTGCTGATCTCGACCGCCTGCGCCGGTGTCCTGCTGTTCCTGCTCGGCCTGCTGAAGCTGGGAACGCTGGTGCGCTACGTGCCAATCAGCATCGTCATCGGCTTCACCAACGGCATCGCCGTGCTGATCGCGCTGTCGCAGGTGAAAGACCTGCTGGGACTGGACGTCGCCAGGATGCCTGCCGACTTCTTCGCCCAGCTGCAGGTGCTGGGCAGGAATCTGGACAGCTTCAACCCGCTGGCCTTCGCGCTGGGCCTGACCTGCGTCTGCGGGCTGTTCCTGTGGCCCAGGCTGTGGGGGCCCGCATCGCCGCTCAAGGCCCTTGATTTTCCCGGGATGCGGCGCGCGACGCAGGTCAGCTCGCGCCTGCCCGGTCCGATCGTGGCGCTGGTCAGCCTGACACTGCTGGCCTGGTATTTCAGCCTCGACGTCGAGACCATCGGCTCTCGCTTCGGCGCGATCCCGGCCGGCTTGCCGGCATTCGCGCTGCCGGATTTTTCCTGGTCCACGGTCAAGCTGCTGCTGACGCCGACCCTCACCATTGCGTTGCTCGGCGCGATCGAGTCGCTGCTGTGCGCCCGGGTGGCAGACCAGCTCACCACGCTACCCCGCCACGACCCGAACCAGGAGCTGATGGCGCAGGGCGTCGCCAATTTCATCACGCCCTTTTTCGGCGGCATGCCGGCCACCGGAACCATTGCCCGCACCGTGACCAACGTGCGCTCCGGCGGTACCACGCCGATCGCGGGCCTGGTGCACGCGGCGACGCTGGCGGCCGTGGTGCTGCTGGCCGCTCCGCTGGCCTTGCACGTGCCGCTGGCGGTGCTGGCCGGCATCCTGCTGTACGTCGCCTGGAACATGGGCGAATGGCGGGAGTTCGGGCGCCTCAGGCGCTACAGCGCCCACTACCGGCTGTTGATGCTCGGGACGTTCCTGCTCACGGTGGTGTTCGACCTCACGGTCGCGGTGCAGGTCGGGCTGGTGCTGGCCTGCGCGTTGTTCGTCCGGCGAATGAGTTCGCTGTTCAGCGTCGAACGGGTCACGCACGACGGGAACGAGTTGCGCTTCAAGCTGTTCGGCGCGCTGTTTTTCGGCGCGGTCGCCAAGAGCGATGTCGTGGTGCAGGCGGTGGAGAACGGACCGGCCGGTCCGGTGGTAACGCTCGATGCCCTGCAACTGGTGCTGCTCGACACCTCGGGCCTGGACGCGTTGCGCCAGTTGCACAAGGCTGTACTGCTGCGCGGCGGGTTGCTGCGGCTGGAAAACCTGCAGGCCCAGCCGCGCGAGGTGATCGAACGCTCCGGCTTCGGGGCCGAACTGGCGGCCCATCGTGCGTCGCCGGAGGTGTCGCTTTAGCCGGCCGGAACGAGGCGGCCGGCTAGGCGCTGGGATTGGATCGGAGCCAGCCGGTCAGCAACTCGATAAATTTGTCAGGTTGCTCCATCAGGAAAAAATGGCTGGCACTGCTGAAAATTTCGGTGCGTGCGTTGGGCAGGCCCATGCTCAGCACCCGCGTCGCGGTCAGAGAGCAGATGGGATCGGCGTCACCCGCCATGACCAGGACCGGCTGCCGGATGCGCGGCAGTTCGTCCACCGTGTCGTGCTGCTGACAGGCCTCGTTTTGCCGCACATAGCAGGCCGGCAGACGTGTTTCGCCGCCAATCAGGCGCTCGATGGCGGCTACGCGTTCGGGGTACCGGTTGAAGAAGTCGGCCGACACGAAGTTCTGCACCGAATGGCGGGCGTGGTCAGCCCAATTCATGCGCCATTCAAGCGCCTCGCGCATGTTCCACAGCACCCGGCGGCCCAGCGGGTCGAGGCGGGCAAAAGAGGCGCACAGCGTCAGGGTCATCACGCGTTCGGGTGCCAGCAGCGCCATGTGCTGGGCCACGGCGCCGCCCATCGAGCGGCCGACGACATGGGCGCGCTCCACCTGGCAATGGTCCATCAACTGCAGGGTGTCCGCAGCCAGTTCCGCAGTCGTCACCGGCTCATCCACCTGGGTGCTCTGGCCGGCGCCACGGTTGTCAAAGGCGATCACGCGGTGGGTCTTGCGCAGCACTTCGATCTGCGCCAGCCAGGCCGTGTAGTCGCCCGCCAGGCCGTGAATCAGCACCACCGGGGCACCCGCGCCGACATCCAGGTAGCGCAACGTATAACGCCCGACCGGCGCCTGTCTCAGTTGATGGTCCATGTTGCTTCCTATTCGACGCCAAGATGGCTGTGCAGCGCGGCCTGCTGGCCCTCGAACTGCTCGCGGGTGCCGGAGAACACCACGCGCCCCGTGTTCAGCAGTACCACGTCGTCCGTCACCTTCAGCGCCAGGCCGAGGTTCTGTTCCACCAGCACCATGGAGAGGTGTTCCTTCAGGGTCATCAGGACTTCGCCGAGCTCGCGCACGATCTGCGGCGCCAGGCCCTCCGAGGGTTCGTCCAGCAGCAGCACCCGCGGGTTGGTCATGAGGCCCCGGCCGATCGCCAGCATCTGCTGCTCGCCGCCGGACAGGCTGCCGGCCAGCTGGTTCTGCCGCTCTTTGAGCCGCGGAAAAATCCCCCACACGTCGTCGCGCGTCCAGTGCCGCTTGCCGCCCGCGGCCGGCGGGCGCGCCGCGACGTCGAGGTTTTCCCTGACCGAGAGGCTGCCGAAAATGCGCCGGCCCTGCGGCACCAGGCCGATACCAGCGCGGCAGATGCGCTCGGGCGACAGCTTCTCCAGCGATCCGCCGGCCAGCGTGATGCGGCCGGAGCGCGGCGGCAGGAAGCCGATGATGGTGCTGATGCAGGTGGTCTTGCCGGCGCCGTTGCGTCCCAGCAGGGCCAGCAGCCGGCCTTCCTGCAGATCCAGGCTGATGTCGTGCAGCACGTGGCTCTCGCCGTAGAAAGCGTTGACGCGGTCCAGCGAGAGCAGGCTAGTGGCCAAGGTAGATCTCCCGGGTGCGTGGGTCGGCCACCACTTCCTGCCGCGTGCCGGCCGTGATCACCTCGCCGTAGTGCAACAGGGTGACGCGGTCGGCAAACGCCAGCGCGACCTCCATGTCGTGCTCGATCATGAGGATGGTGATGGACCTGTCGATGTCACGCAGGAGCGCCGTGATGGTCTCGCGTTCCTCTGAGGACAGACCCGCCAGCGGCTCGTCCAGCAGCAGCACTTGCGGCTTCTGCGCCAGCGCCATGGCGATCTCCAGCCGGCGCTTTTCACCGTACGAGGTCTGCTCCAGCGGCAGCTTCGCCTTGTCCGACAGGCCGACCGAGGCCAGCACCTCCAGCGCGCGGTCCGACAACGTTTTGTCGTGGTCCAACGAGCCCCAATGGCGGTGCCGCAACGGCGACTTGCCCAGCAACGCGAGCTTGACGTTGTGCAGCAGGCTGTCGCGGCCGAACAGGGTCACGATCTGATAGGTGCGGGCCAGGCCGATCTGGGCCCGGGCCGCAGTGGAGCGATGCGTGACGGGCTTGCCCATCAGCGTGATGCTGCCGGAACTGGAGGCCAGATCACCGGCGATCAGGTTGAAAAGGGTGGTCTTTCCGGCGCCGTTCGGGCCGATCAGCAGGTGCCGCTCGCCCTGCTCCACCCTCAGGTTCACCGAGCGTGTGACTTGCAGACCGCCAAAGGCCTTGCACAGATCGGAGACTTCGACGACAGGGTTCACAGCGCTTCCCTGGGCGGGGCCGGGCTGAGGGGCGCGGCGGCTGGCAACACGGCGGCCTGACGCTTGGTCAGCGTTGGCCGGCGCAGGCGGGCCACACCGGCGACGATGCCACCGGGCACGAACATCACGATGAAGATGAAGACGAAACCCAGCAGCATGATCCAGCGGTCGATGTAGGCGCTGGCCACGTTCTTCAACAGCACCACCAGGGCCGCGCCGACCACTGGCCCGCTCAATGTGCCGGCGCCACCGGCGATCACCATCAACAGCATCTCGGCGGAGTTGGCCAGCGACAGGCTGTGCGGGCTGATGAACTGGTGGTAGTAGACGTACATCAGGCCGGCCACTGCGCCCAGAAAGCCGCTGGCAACGAAGGTGATCCAGCGGATCAGCCAGACGTTGAAGCCGAGCGCGCTCATTCGCCTGGGCTGGTCCTTGGTGCCGCGGATACTGGCGCCGAAGGGCGAACGCACCCAGACGGCGATCGCGGACCACACCGCCAGGAACACCAGCAGGGTGAAGTAGTAGAAGTTGTTGGCATCGCCCAGGTTGATGCCGAAAGGCGCGGGCCGGGTCAGGCCCGCGATGCCGTTGTCGCCGCCGGTGACGCTGGTCCACCGGTAGGCCAGGCCCAGAGGATCTGGCCCAGAGCCAGCGTGATCATCAGGAAGCTGATGCCGGATGCGCGCAATGCGATCACGCCGAAGATGCCGGCCATCACGGTGGTTGCGGCCAGCGCGGTGGCGCCCGCGGCCAGGTGGCCCCAGCCCAGGTTCACCATCAGCCAGCCGCAGGTGTACGCCGACAAGCCGAGATAGCCTGCATGGCCCAGCGAGGTCAGGCCGGCATATCCCACCAGCAGGTTCAGGCTGAGCGCGAACAGCGCCGAGATCAGGATCTGGCTGGCGAGGTTGGTGTAGTAGGTGCCGCCGGTGAAGAAGGGCAGGACCAGCAGCAGCGCGACCAGGACCGTGCACAGGGCGCGCTTCACGCCGTGATCCTCCCGAACAGGCCGCGGGGCCGCACGGCCAGGATCACGACCATCGGCAGGAACAGGATGATGTACGCCAGGTCGGGGAACAGCACCTGGCCGAAGCTGTAGATGAAGCCGATCAGGAAGCTGCCGACGAAGGCGCCGGCCAGGCTGCCCAGGCCGCCCAGGATCACGACCACCAGCGCCAGCGGCAGCATGTCGGCGTCCAGGCCCGGATAGACCGACAGGATCGGCGCGGCAATCACGCCGCCGACGCCGGCCAGTGCCGCGCCCAGACAGAATACGATCGTGAAGAGTTGCGAGGCGGGCACGCCGATGCCCTGCGCCATCTGCCGGTCGTCGACGCTGGCGCGGATCATCACGCCGAGCTTCGTCTTGTCCAGCAGCAGCCACAGCGCCAGGCCGATCAAGACGCTGAAGACCACGACCGCGAGACGGTAAAGAGGAAACGTCAGGCCCAGCAGCTGGACCCCGCCCGAGAGCAGGGCGGGCGCGTTGACGGGCCGCGGGTCGCCGCCCCAGAGCCAGAGGCTGCCGTCAGCGATGACGAAGGCCACGCCCAGCGTGGCAAGCACCTGCGACAGGCTGTTGCCGGCCAGGCGACGCAGCACGAAGCGCTCGACGATGCCGCCGAGCAGGCCGACCGCCAGGCCCGCGGCGAGCACCGCAACACCGAAGTTGTAGCCTCGGTCCAGCATCGCCAGGCCGATGTAGGCGCCGAACATGAAATAGGCGCCATGCGACAGGTTGGCGATGCGCATCAGGCCGAAAATCAGCGAAAAGCCGGCGGCCAGGGTGAAGAGCACCCCACCCAGCGCCAGGCTGTTCAGGCTCTGGATCAACCAGAAGGACATGCGCCGGAACTCCGGTTCGAAGCCGGATTACCTCTCGATGTTGTTGGCCGGCGGATAGTCGCGGGTGTAGACCGGGCTGGCCAGGAAGTCCTTGGTGTTGTACGTCCAGAACTGGCTGACGGCCGGGTAGGTCTTGATCACGCTGTTGCTCAGCTTGCCGTTGACACGCTCCACCTTGCGCACATGGATGTCCAGCAAGGGGTTGCCCAGGGCGTCCAGGCTGACCTTGCCGCGCGGGTCGTTCGACAGTTGCACCTTGCGCAGGGCCGCCATGAAGGCAGCCTTGTCTTCGATCTTGCCCTTCACCTCCTTGAGCGCCTGCTCCAGCATCAGCGCCGCGCCATACGCGCCCATCGAGTAATAGCCCGGGTCCTGCTGGTAGTCGCGGTTCATGGAGGCGACGAACTTCCTGTTGTCGGCGTTGGGCAGGCTGGCGGCGTACCAGCCGGAGGAGATCACGCCCAGCGCCTCGTCGCCCATCGACTTCAGTATGCCTTCGTCGACCGTCGTCATCGCGCCGATGACGGGAATCCTGGCCTTCAGGCCGTACTCGTTGTATTGCTTCAGGAACTTGATGCCGTTGCCGCCGGCGAAGGCCGCGAACACGGCGTCCACGTTGGGCTTGATCTGGCCGATGTAGGTGCCGTAATCGGCCACGTTCAGCGGCGACCAGAGCTTTTGCACCACCTTGCCGCCGTTCTCCTCGAAAGTGCGCTGGAAGCCGGCCGCGACCTCGTGGCCAAAGGCGAAGTCGTCCGCGATGATGGCGATGCGCTTGTACTTCAGTTCCTTCGCGGCGTATTCGCCCAGCACATGGTTCGGCTGCGCCGAGGTGCCGACGGCGCGCACGAACCAGGGGTTGGGCTTGCGCTGCGTCAGGTCCTCGGCGGCGGCGGATGGCGAGATCACCGGGATTTCGCTCTTGCGAATGTAGTCGTCGATGGCCAGCGCCTCGAACGCGGCCAGCGGGCCGATGATGACCTGGACCTTGTCCTTTTCGACCAGCTCCTGCGCCTTGGTCTTGGTGATGGCGGGCTGCCCACCGGTATCGCCGACCACCAGTTCCACCTTGCGCCCGGCAATCATGTTGTTGCGCTCTTTCAGGAACAGGCGCAGGCCGTCTTCCATCTGCTTGCCGCCGGCCGCCAGGGCGCCCGATTTGATGGTCAGGAAGCCGACACGGATCGGATCCGCAGCGTGGGCTGCGGCGCTCAGTCCGGCGGCCAGCAAGCCGACGGCGAGGGCATGGGAAAGCAGTCTGGGGGTCATCGCGAAGTCTCCTTAAGGGCAGGATAGAAGCTAAATTTTCAAACTGATGATATATTACGAAATCTCCGGAGGTCAACTTTAGGAACATCCTATTCTTCGTCGACCAAGGGAATTCACCTATATAGCTTGAGAGAATGAGCGCGTTGTCCGGTACGTTGCACTGCCGTCTGATATCTCAGATACTTCTAACTCCTAGTTTCTGATATTTCCAGAACCATGTCATCGGTCGAAGCCCCCCTGTCCACCAACGGCAGCCGCCTGCTGCGCGAAACGGTCTACGAGCAGTTGCGCGCCGACATGATCAGCTGCAAGCTGGCGCCCGGTGCTGAACTGCGCGAGGCCGAGCTGGCGGCGCGCTTCGACATGAGCAAATCGCCGGTGCGGGACGCACTGATGCGGCTGGAAAGCGAAGGGCTCGTCATCACGTTGCCGCGCCAGGGCTACCGCGTCGCACCGGTGTCCCTGACCGACGTGCTCGACATGTTCCACCTGCGCGCGGCGCTGGAGCGGGCCTGCATGGAGCGCATCGTCCTGCAGGCCAGCGACGAGCAGCTCAGGGAACTTGATGGCTTCCGGCATTTCGATGCGTCGGCCTGGGACGGCGGCTTCATCGCCTTCAACCGCGCCTTTCACCGGCGCATCGCCGAACTCGGGGGCAATGCCCGCATGCGCGACCAGCTGCTCGACCTGATCGACCTGCTCGAGCGCGCCGTGCAGGTGAGCGTGGCCAGCATGAAGCAGGGCGATCCGCAGGTGCTGGTGAACGAACATGTGGAAATCATCGATGCCCTGCAAGCGCGCGCCGTGAAGAAGGCGCAGCGGCTGGCCGAGCAGCACATCGTCGCGGCCGGCAAGCGGGTGAGCAACGCAATCTCCCGCAGCCTGATCGCCGGCTGACCATTTTTTTGTTCCAGAGGATTGATCCATGGCAAGCACAAGCAAGAAGCCGGCTCTGCACGGCCTGTTCATCGACGGACGCGAGGTGCCGGCCACCCGGCCCGACATGCTGGACGTGATCAACCCCGCAACCGGAGAATTGCTGGCACAGATCAGTCACGCCAGCGACGAGGATGTGGACCGCGCGGTGCGCAGTTCGCAGGCGGCATTCGAGAGCAATGAGTGGGCGAGCATGTCGAACCGCACGCGGGCCAGGCTGATCAACAAGCTGGCCGATGTGTTCGAAGCGCACCTCGATGAGATGTACCTGCTGGAGACGGCCAACAACGGCCGCTCGCTCAACGAAACCCGGGCCCAGATTTCGCGTCTGCCGGATTTCTTCCGCTACAACGCAGGACTGGCGATCGCGCGGCGCGATTCCGTGATCCCGGTGGAAGGCAACTACCTGAACTACACGATCCGCACGCCGATCGGCGTGGTCGGCAATTCAACGCCGTTCAACCATCCGCTCATGATCATGGTCAAGAGCCTGGCGCCAACGCTCGCCTCCGGCTGCACCACGGTGGTCAAGCCCTCCGAGTACACGCCGCTGACGACGTTGCGGCTGGCGCAGTTGTTCATCGAGGCGGGCCTGCCACCCGGCTGCTTCAACGTCGTCACCGGCCTGGGTCCGACCACCGGCAAGGCGCTGGCCGAACATCCGGGTCTGGCCAAGTGGGTTCTCACCGGCGGCACGGAAGCGGGTCGGATCACCGGCGCCGCGGCTGGACGCAATTTCGCGCACCAGACGCTGGAGCTCGGCGGCAAGACGCCGGTGCTGGTGTTCGACGACTTCGACGTCGAGCAGGCCGTCAACTACGCGGCCTTCGGCGGCTTCATCGGCGCCGGCCAGACCTGTATCTGCGGCAGCCGCCAGATCGTCCAGGAAAAGGTCTATGACGAATTCGTCGAGCGGCTAGCGGCCAAGGCCAAGACCATCCGCATCGGCAACCCGGCCGATCCGTCGGTGCAACTGGGCCCGGTGGTGTCGGCCCGGCAGCAGCAACGCGTATTGAAGTACATCCAGATCGGCCTGGAGGAGGACAAGGCGCGGCTGGTCGCCGGCGGCAAGGTGCCGACCGACCCGGCGCTGAAAAACGGCTTCTTCGTCGAGCCCACGGTGTTCGCCGACGTGACGCCGCGCA
The DNA here is from genome assembly GCA_026785815.1 of Ramlibacter sp. Classification (GTDB taxonomy): domain Bacteria; phylum Pseudomonadota; class Gammaproteobacteria; order Burkholderiales; family Burkholderiaceae_C; genus Ramlibacter. Next base: position 11,471 of record JAJAZH010000282.1, read on the forward strand.
TGCGCATCTTCCAGGAGGAGGTGTTCGGCCCCTTCGTTTCCGTCACCAGGTTCGGCACCGAAGCCGAAGGCCTGGCACTGGCCAACGACTCGCCGTTCGGCCTGGCCGGCGCCATCCGCACCAACGACATCACCCGCGCGCATCGGGTCGCCGCGAAGTTGAAGTGCGGCATCGTCTGGATCAACGACCACCACCGGCTCGATCCGGCCTCACCCTGGGGCGGCATCAAGGACTCGGGCATCGGCCGCGAATGCGGCACCGAATCGTTCGACCAGCATTTCGAGACCAAGAGCGTCATGGTGCGGCTCGATGATGCGCCCTTCGACTGGTACAAGGACACGGCCAAGCAGGCCCGCCTCAACTGACCGCCCACGATGTCGCTACAACACAAAACGATGCAATCCGCCCAGACTCCCGCCACCGAATTCAAGGACCTCAGCGTGACCGTTGCAGGCAAGCGCCTGAGCGCCCGGGTCGCCGGCAGCGGCAGGCCGATCGTGCTGTTCCATTCGCTGCTGGCCGACCAGAGCAGCTTCGACCCGGTTGCCGGAATGCTCGCGGCGACCCACCAGGTCATCGTGCTGAACCTCCCGGGCTTCGGCGCTTCGGACTTCGTCGGCAGCAGCCTGGAGGCGATCGCGGACCACATCGCGGCCGGCCTCAAGGCAATGGACCTCCAGCACAAGCCGATCCTGCTGGGCAACGGCTACGGCGGCTTCATCGCGCTGCTGACGGCGATTCGCCACCCCGGCATCGCCTCGCGCCTGGTGCTGGCCGATTGCGGCGCCGCCTTTTCCGAGCCGGGCCGCGCCGCCTTCCGCGGCATGTCGGCCGCGGCGAAAGACAAGGGCCTGGGCGCGATCGCCGACGTGGCGATGCGCCGGTTGTTCGCGCCCGGGTTCCAGCAACTCCATCCGCAGCTGATCGAGGAGCGCAAGCAGCGCTTCCTGGCGGTGGATTCGCAAACCTTCCATGGCGCCTGCGACGCACTGGCGTCGCTGGATCTGCGGCCGCAACTGAAGGCAGTGACGGTGCCGGTGCTGGTTCTGGTGGGTGAACAGGACGAGGCCACGCCGCCGCCCATGTCGCACGAACTGAGCGCGGGTCTTCCCCATGCGGAACTGGTGGTGCTGGCAGGTTGCGCCCATGTGCCCCAGCTCCAGGCGCCCGCCGCGTTCATGGATGCCATTCGGCACTTCATCGATGACGATCAGCGCGCCTGACGGCCGACCGGCATCTGAATCGCCGCACATGACCCAACCGTCCAGGTTGTTTACCCCCGTTCGCCTGGGGCCCCTCGAATTGCGCAACCGCATCATGGTGTCGCCGATGTGCCAGTACAGCGCGGTCGATGGCATGCCGGTGGACTGGCATGCCGTGCACCTGGGCAACCTGGCGATTTCGGGCGCCGGCCTGCTGTGCCTGGAAGCCACCGCAGTGGCGCCGGAAGGCCGCATCACCCCCGGCTGCCTGGGCCTGTACAGCGACCAGCACCAGGCGGCGATGCAGGACCTGGTGCAGTCGCTGCGCGCGGTCTCGCCGATCCCGCTGGCGCTGCAGTTGTGCCATGCCGGCCGCAAGTCGTCCAGCCGCGTGCCCTGGGACGGCGGAGCGCTGCTCGATCCGGCCGAGGGCGGCTGGGTGCCGCAGGGACCGTCGGCGATCCCGCAAAAGCCGGTCGAACCGGCGCCGCGGGCAATGGTTGCCGCCGACATCCGGCAGGTGGTTGCCGATTTCGCCCGGGCCGCCACGCGGGCCCGCGAGCTGGGCTTCGACGCGATCGAGCTGCACATGGCGCATGGCTACCTGATGCACCAGTTTCTGTCGCCGCTGTCGAACCAGCGCGACGACGAGTACGGCGGTTCGTTCGAGAACCGGATCCGGCTGCCGCTGGAGGTCTTTGGCGCGGTCTTGGAAGCGGCCGGACCCGGCGTCCCGGTCGGAGTGCGGCTGTCGGCCACCGACTGGGTCGATGGCGGCTGGGATCCGCAGCAGACCGTCTCGCTGGCGCAGCGGCTCGAAGCGCTGGGCTGCGCGTTCCTGGACATTTCCTCGGGCGGCATTTCGCACCTGCAGAAGATTCCGGTCGAGCCCGGCTACCAGGTGCAGTTCGCCGAGCAGGTCAAGCGTGCGGTCGGCATTCCCGTGGTGTCGGTCGGCCTGATCACCGATCCGCAGCAGGCCGAAGACATCCTCGAGCAGGGCAAGGCCGACGTGGTGGCGATGGCGCGGGGCTTCCTGCACGACCCCCGCTGGCCCTGGCGCGCCGCAGCCGAACTGGGCGGCACCGTGATCCCGCCCAAGCAGCTGCTGCGCTGCCTCCCGCGCGGCTATCCGCCGATCTTCGGCGACGTGCGGATCGGCCAGCGCTAGCCGGCAAGCCGGCGGTCGCACGCGGCCGTCCCCCCTAGAATCGCCGCATGAACGTGCGATTTCTGGAGGCCTTTGTCTGGGTGGCGAAGCTCGGCAGCTTCAAGGCGGCGGCCGACAAGATGCACACCACCCAGGCCGGCATCTCCAGCCGGATCGCCACGCTGGAGCAGCAGTTCGGCGTCAAGCTGTTCGACCGCGAGCACCGGGGCGTGCTGCTGACCGACCCCGGCACCGAGCTGATGCCGTATGCCGAACGCATGATCGAGATGCAGAGCCGGATGACAGCCGCCATGGGCCAGTCGGAGGCATTCAGCGGCATGCTGCGGATCGGCGTGATCGAAACCGTGGCGCACACCTGGCTGCCGGACCTGCTCTCGCGCTTCGCCGAGCGCTATCCCAACGCCACGCTGGAAGTGGACTCGGACATCACGCCCCGGCTGCGCGACAACCTGCTGCGCGGCGTACTCGACTGCGCCATCCTGTCATCGCGAGTCCGGCGTCTACCGCAATATCGCGCAGGGCGCCAGCGGCTGCGCCAACCTGCGCGTCAGCTATTTCTCGTCGCTCGGCGCCATGGTGGACCTGGCTCGCTCGGGCTTCGGCACGGCGCTGCTGCCGCTGGCCGTGATCCAGCGCGACCTGCAGCAGGGCGCCTTGATGCTGCTGGACGTCGACCCGCGGCCGATCCCGCTGCCGTTGGTGGCCAGCTTGCGGCTGGAGCCGGTCTCGCCGCTGGCCGAGGTGCTGGTGCGGATGGCACAGGCGGCCTGCGACCAGTTCGTCGTCAACAGCCAGGAAAACGTGCTCGCGCCCTGAAGCGGCGCCCTGCGCACCGGAGCGTGCATCAGGAAACCCTATTGCGCGGAACGGGAATTTCCCGTTTGACCCCGGCCGGGCCGCCGGCAACACTGTGCCATGCCCAATCGCCGGACCAAACTGCACCGCGAATTTTTCGCCATTCCGCGCGACGGCAGTGGCCAGTGGACACCGGTTGCGGCCGACGCCGGCGGGATCCAGGCGATGGTGCTGGCCGACAATTTCGACCCGTCCAGCCGCACCGGTTCGCGCACGGTGCTGTCCCGCTGGCAGCCCGGGACGCTGCTGGCCCGGCCGGTGATCCACGATTTCCACGAGGAAGTGTTCATCGTGGAAGGCGAGTTCATGGTCGGCTGCGACAGCGCTGGCCAGGGCGGCGAGCGCTTTGGCCCCTACAGCTACGCCTGCCGCCCGCCGCAGGTCTGGCACGGCCCGTTCGCCTCGCCGGCCGGCTGCGTGCTGCTGGAACTCCAGTCCTACGACTGAGGCCATGACCGGCGTCCCCCCCGTCGCCCTGGCCGGCACCGGCCGCGAAGCCCGCCTGCTGATGCGGCACGGGCGCCACCAGGGCCACACCGCCGGCATGGCGCCGGGCCACGTGCAGGGCAACCTGGTGATCCTGCCGCAGGCCGACGCCGCCGACTTCCTGCGCTTTTGCCAGCGCAACCCCCAGGCCTGCCCGCTGCTGGCCGTGTCGGAGCCGGGCGACCCGCACTTGCGCGAGCTGGGTGCGGACCTGGACATCCGCACCGACCTGCCGCGCTACCGGGTCTGGCGCGACGGCGTGCTGGTGGACCAGGCGGCCGACGTGACCGGGCTTTGGCGCGACGACCTGGTGAGCTTCGTGATCGGCTGTTCGTTCTCCTTCGAGCAGGCCCTGATGGAGGCCGGCATTGCGCTGCGCCACGTCGACGAGGGCCGGAACGTCGCGATGTACCGCACGTCGATCGCCACCGTGCCGGCCGGCGTGTTCCACGGCCCGCTGGTGGTGTCGATGCGGCCGCTGGACGCGGCCAGCGCGATCCGAGCGGTGCAGGTGACCTCCCGCTTTCCGCGCGTGCATGGCGCGCCGGTCCACATCGGCCGGCCCGACCTGATCGGCATCGCCGACCTGGCCCGGCCCGATTTCGGCGACCCGGTGACCGTGCTCGACGACGAACTGCCGGTGTTCTGGGCCTGCGGCGTGACGCCGCAGGCGGTGGTGATGGCCGCCCGCCCCGCGTTCTGCATCACCCACGCTCCCGGCTGCATGCTGGTGACCGATCTGCTCAACCAGCAGCTGGCGAGTTTCTAGCCCCGCCCGCCACCCGTGCCCGCTTTGTCTTCCCTTCCGTCGTCCAACCAGGAGTTCTGATGAATCGTCCGCTGTCCTTCACCGCATCCGCCGCATCGTTCGCGATCGCCGCCATGTTCTCCGCCGCACCTGCCAGCGCGCAGGTGCCGGCCGGCCCGAAGATCGCCGTGCAGGCGATCACTCAGGTCGCGCCCAACCTGCCGCAATACACCAAGGTCGACCAGCCAATGCTGCGCGACGGCATGAACAAGGCCACCGGCGGCCGGGTGGAGGTGACGCTGTCGTCCTGGCCCGAACGCAACGTGAACGGGCCCGAAGTGCTGCGCCTGGTCCGCTCCGGCCAGGTCGACATCGCCGCCGGTCCGCTGACCACGGTGTCGGGCGACGTCCCGATGCTCGACGGCGTCGACCTGTCCGGCATGAACCCCGACATCCGCCAGGCCCGCAAGGTGGCCGACGCGATGGTGCCGGTGGCCAACAAGGAACTGGAAAAGCTCGGCATCAAGCTGGTGGCGACCTACCCGTTCTCCGGCCAGATGCTGTTCTGCCGCAAGCCCATCGCCAGCCTGACCGACATCAAGGGCCTGAAGGTGCGCACCAACGGCCCGTCGGCGGCCGACCTGGTCAAGGGCCTGGGCGGCCAGCCGGTTTCACTGGCGTTCGGCGAGGTCTATACCGCGCTGGAGCGCGGCACCGTCGACTGCGGCATCACCGGCTCGGGCTCGGGCAACGGCGTGAAGTGGCCTGAAGTCACGACCCACCTGTACACGCTGCCGCTGTCGTGGTCCACGGCCGGTTACTTCGTCAACCTGGGCTGGTGGAACAAGCTGGAGCCGGCGATCCGCACGCAGTTCGAGAAGACCTTCGCCGAGATCCAGGAAGCGCAATGGAACCTGGGCGTGGAGGCCACCAACGACGGCATCGCCTGCAACGTCGGCCGCGCCGAGGGCTGCAAGCTGCACACGCTGATGAAGAAGCCGATGGTCGAAGTGAAGGCCCAGGGCAACATGGGCGCGCTGCTGCAGCAGGAACTGACCCAGGACGTGCTGCCTGGCTGGATCAAGCGCTGCGGCGAACGCTGCGCCGTGGTCTACAACGAGGTGATCGCGCCGATCACCGGCATCAAGTACACGGCGAAGTAAGGTGTTCCGCTTGCTCGAAGGGCTGAGCGGTCGCGCCATGACGGTGGCGGGATGGTGCTACCTGGCCATCACCGTGCTGATCACGTTCGACATCTTCGCGCGGCGCCTGCTGGGCTTTTCGACCGAAGCCACCACCGAGGTGACCGGCTACCTGATGGCGATCGGCATGAGCTGGGCGCTGGCCGGCACGCTGTTCGAACGCGGCCATGTACGCATCGACGTATTGGTGCAGAAGCTGCCGCTCAAGCTGCGGGTCTGGCTGCACCTGGCCTCGCTGCTCGCGCTGCTGGTGGCTGCCGCGTTCTTTGTCTACGGCGCCTACACGCTGGCGCGCTATTCGCTCGAACTCGGCGCCACCGACCTGTCGACGCTGCGCATGCCGATGGTGATCCCGCAGGGCCTGTGGGCCGCCGGCCTGGCCTTGCTTCTGCTCGCGGTGATCGCCATGCTGATGCGCTCGCTGCGCCTGCTGGCCGACGGTGACGCCGACGCCATGGACCGGATGCTGATGGCCCGCACCTACGAGGACGAAGCGGCCGAAACCCTGGAAGCGGTGGCCGAAGCCCAGGCCGGAATGCACCCGGTGGCGGGCGCACCGCGGACCGGGGGCGGAGCATGATCGCCATCGCATTCATCCTGGTGATGGGCCTGGTCATCGGACTGGTGACGCTGTTCGCGCCGGCCACCGGCGCCTCTGCGGCCGCGGCCGCCAGCGTCCCCTGGTGGGCGCTGGGGGCGGTGCTGGCAGCCTTCGTCGCCTTCTTCGCCGGCGGCATCTATGTCGGCGCGGCGCTCGCGCTGCTGGCACTGCTGGCCGGATTCGGCCTGTCGGATCGGCCGTTCTGGAACTTCATCGGCGAGATGATCTGGGCGCCATCAACCAACTTCGTGCTGGTGTCGGTGCCGCTGTTCCTGCTGATGGGCGAGATCATGCTGCGCGCCGGATTGTCCGAGCGCCTGTACCGCAGCCTGAACATCTGGATCGGACGCCTGCCAGGGGGCATGCTGCACACCAACATCATCTCGTGCAGCGTGTTCTCGGCGGTGGCCGGCTCCAGCGTGGCGACCGCCGCCACCATGGGCTCGGTGGCGCTACCGTATTTCGAGAAGAGCCATTACCCGCCCAAGCTGGTACTCGGTTCCCTGGCGGCCGGCGGCGCGCTCGGCAACCTGATCCCACCGGGCATCACCTTCATCATCTATGGCCTGCTGACCGAAACCTCGGTCGGGGCGCTGTACCTGGCGGCCATCGGCCCGAGCATCCTGGTGGTGCTGCTGTTCACCGCGGTGATCCTGTACTACAGCTACAAGCTCAAGCTGCACGGTGACCGCAGCGGCGCGGCGCTGTCATGGAAGCTGAAGCTGGCCAGCCTGTCCGACCTGGTGCCGACGGCGCTGCTGATCGCGCTGGTGCTGGGCACCATCTACGCGGGCTGGGCCACGCCGACCGAGTCGGCGGCACTGGGCGTGGCGGGCGCAATCATCCTGTCGCTGGTCGACCGCAAGCTGAACTGGAAGATGATGAACGAGTCGATGCGATCGACCGCCCGCACCACCTCGATGATCGCGCTGATCCTGTTCGGCGCCTACTTTCTGAACTACATCCTGTCGGCGCTTGGAATCCCGCAGATGCTGGCCAAGTTCCTGACCGGGCTGCCGCTGCCGGGCTGGGCCATCATGCTGGTGATCATCGGCTTTTACCTGGCGCTGGGCACCTTCATGGAAGGCATGTCGATGGTGATCACCACCATCCCGCTGCTGTTCCCGGTGGTGATGGCGCTGGGCTACGACCCGATCTGGTTCGGCGTGGTGATCACCATGCTGGTCGAGATCGCGATGATCAGCCCGCCCGACGGCACGGTGCTGTACGTGCTGCAGGGCATGCGGCGCCAGCCCGGCCCGATCACCGACGTGTTCTCCGGCGTGCTGCCCTTCATGTTCGTCTACATGCTGGCCATCATCGTGCTGATGCTGGTCCCGGCGATCGCCCTGTGGCTGCCGCGCGCCGTGATGTGAGCTTTCGCGCACCCGCGTCCGCGGATGTTCCTTTCCTTTTCCGATCCTGTATTCAAGACCATGACTTCAACCCTCCGCTTCGCCTGTGAAACCGCCACCGAAGGCGCCGCGCCCCGCACCGACACCCTCGACGTCGCGCCGCGCCAGTTGGTGATCGCCGGCTGGACCGGCCGCGACGCCGCCGCCATCCAGCACCACATCCACGAGCTGGAACTGATCGGCGTGCCGGCACCGTCGCAGGTGCCGCTGTACTACCGCGCCGGCGCCGCCCTGCTGACCCAGTCCGCCACCATCGAGGTGCTGGGCGCCGACAGTTCGGGCGAAGCCGAGCCGGTATTGTTCTTCGCCGCCAGCCAGTGGTGGCTGACTGTGGGCTCGGACCACACCGACCGCAAGGTGGAGACCTATTCGATCGCGGTCTCCAAGCAGATGTGCCCCAAGCCGGTGGCGGCCGTGGCCTGGCGCTGGACCGACGTCGCCGGCCACCAGGACGAACTGGAACTGCACTCCAGCATCCTGGAGGACGGCAAGTGGGTCGCTTACCAGCGCGGCAGCTTCGCCTCGATCCGTCCGCTGCAGTCGCTGCGCGACGGCTTCCTCGGCGCCGCCGCGCCGCTGGAAGGCAGCTTCATGACCTGCGGCACGCTGGGGGCGCTGCCCAACGAACGGGGCCAGGGCATCCGGCCGGCAGCGCAGATGCAGCTGGAGATTCGCGACCCGCGCCGCAACCGCAGCATCGTCCACCGCTACGTCGTGCAGTCGCTGCCGGTGGTTGCCTGATCCGGACCGCACGATGAACCGCATGCACCACGACATCCGCCGGATCCACGCCCGCCTGGCCTGCGGCGACACCACTCGCGAAGCCCTGGTCACGCAGGCGCTGGCGGATGCCGCGGCGGCCCCCGCGGCCCATGTATTCACCCGCCTGTATGCCGACGCCGCTCTGGCATCGGCGCGCTACGCCGACCAGGCCGGCGCCGCCGGTGTGGCGTTGCACCGGCTGGCCGGCCTGCCGGTCACGATCAAGGACCTGTACGACGTGGCCGGCGCGACCACCATGGCGGGCTCGCTGGCCTGCGCCGGCGAGCCCGCCGCCAGCGCCGACGCAACCGCGGTGGCGCGCCTGCGTGGGGCCGGCGCTGCGATCCAGGGCAAGACCAACATGACCGAGTTCGCGTTCTCGGGTGTCGGCATCAACCCCCACTACGGCACGCCGCGCAATCCGGCGGACGCGGCGCTGGCGCGGATCCCGGGCGGCTCGTCGTCGGGGGCGGCGGTTTCGGTCGCGCTCGGGCTGGCTGTTGCCGGCCTGGGCTCGGACACGGGCGGCTCAATCCGGATTCCGGCGGCGCTGTGTGGCTTGGTCGGCTTCAAGAGCACCCAGGACCGGGTGCCGCGCACCGGCGCGCTGGAGCTGTCGCGCACGCTGGACACGGTGTGCGCAATGACCCGCAGCGTGGCTGACTGCCTGCTGGTGGACGGCGTGCTGGCTGGCGCCGCCCTCCAGGTGCGTCGCCGCCCCGCCGCCGGCCTGCGGCTTGCCGTGCCGCAAGCGGTGGTGCTCGGCGACCTGGATCCGGTGGTGGCCCGGGCCTTCAGCCGGGCCCTGACCCGGCTGTCGGCGGCCGGCTGCCAGATCGTCGAGATCGCGCTGAACGAACTGGCGGAAATCCCGAAGCTCAACGCCCCCGGCGGCTTTTCCGCGGGCGAGGCCTTCGCCGCCCATCACCAACGACTGGCGCGCGCGCGCGGCAGTTTCGACGCCCGGGTCGCGGCCCGGATCGCCACCGGCGCCGCCACCACCGCACAGCAATACATCGCGATGCACGATAACCGGCGCGACTGGATCGCCCGGGTGGAGTCGGCGCTGGATGGCTTCGACGCCCTGCTGCTGCCGACGGTGCCGCTGGTGGCCCCGGAAATCGCGCCGCTGCTGGCGTCGGACGACGCCTTCTTCAAGGCCAACGGCCTGCTGCTGCGCAATCCGTTCGCCATCAATTACCTCGACGGTTGCGCCTTCAGCCTGCCCTGTCATGCCGACGACGAGCTGCCGGTCGGCTTGATGTGCGCATCGGTCCACGGCGACGACGCCGCCCTGGCGGCCGTGGCCCTGGCGCTGGAGCAGGCGCTGGGCTGAACGCTATTTGCCCATGTGCTCCATTGCATCCGGGTCAGGCCCGGTGCTGGTGCGCAGCACGCGGTACTGCGAGTCGAACCAGACCGTGAACACCATCGAGGTGTTGGGCAGCTGCAGGTAGCGCCAGTCCCACGCGGTCTCGTTCTTGAGCGAATAGGTGACGGCCTTGGCCGGCTTGCCCAGTGTCCGCCGCACCTCTTCCATCATCATGCCCGGCTGGATACGCTCGAAGTTGGCTGGATTCAAGACCTGGCGCAAAGCGCTCATGCGACCTCCGGGATCGATGGTGATCATGTAGTTCTTCTGGCCGGCTGGCTGCCGGTTGTATTCGAGGATGCGGGCGCCCGCGGCCCCATCCCAGATTTTCTCCGGTTCGCCGAAGCGGGCCCGCACATCGGCTTCGCTGGCCACGCCCTCCTCCAGCTCGCTGATCCGCTGGGGATCGCAGCCGGCCAGCAGCCAGGTCGCGATCACCGCCGCACCTGCAGCACGCAGCGCCAGCACCGAAAACCTGAGGGCCATGAGCGTCCAGTAAAATCGTTGGAAAGGCCCAGTCTATCCATGTCCCTCCTGCTCAAAATCTTCCGGCGGCCCGATTACAAGTCCGAGGCGACGCAGTTCATCGAGCAGCTGAAGTCGCAGCAGCCCGATCTCGAATCGCGGCAGCGCGCCGGGCGCGCCCTGCTGTGGGACAAGCACGTGGACCGCGAGGCCTGGGGCGAGTTCCGCGAGGCGGAAGTCGCGCAGCAGGCCTACGTCTACCAGAACAGCACCCGCTGACCGGTTTGGCCGCCAAGCTCGCCATCCTGCCCCCTTCGGCGCCAGCAACCCTGGTCGACATGCCGGAGGTGGTCGACCAGGTGGCGCTGGCGCGCCTGTACGGCGAGCCGCTGTTCGCGATGCCGACGGACCTGTACATCCCGCCGGACGCACTTGAAGTTTTCCTGGAAGCCTTCGAGGGCCCGCTGGACCTGCTGCTGTACCTGATCCGCAAGCAGAACTTCAACATCCTCGACATTCCGATGGCCGGCGTCACCCGCCAGTACCTGGTGTACGTCGACGAAATCCGCGGTCGCAACCTCGAGCTGGCGGCCGAGTACCTGTTGATGGCCGCGATGCTGATCGAGATCAAGTCGCGCATGCTGCTGCCGCCGCGCAAGGCGGCGCCCGGCGAGGAGGCGGAAGATCCGCGCGCCGAACTGGTGCGGCGCCTGCTTGAATACGAGCAGATGAAAGCGGCCGCTTTCCGCCTCAACGAAGTGCCCCAGGTCGGCCGCGACGTGTTGCGGGCGCAGGTGTTCATCGAGCAGTCGCTGCAACCGCGCTTCCCCGACGTGAACGTGGTCGACCTGCAGGAAGCCTGGCGCGACATCGTCAAGCGGGCCAGTCTGGTGCAGCATCACAAGATCACGCGCGAAGAGTTGTCGGTGCGCGAGCACATGAGCATCGTGTTGCGCAAGCTGCAGGGCCGCAAGTTCGTCGAATTCGAGCAGCTGTTCGACGCCGCGCGCGGAATGCAGGTGCTGATCGTGACCTTCATCGCGATGCTTGAACTGGCCAAGGAGACCCTGATCGAGGTCACCCAGGCTGAAGCCTTCGCGCCGATCTATGTGCGGCTGGCGTATTCGCCCGCTTAAAAAAATGACCCCCGACGCTTGCTCTCTATGACCAACCATCCACAGCCCGTGCTCCAGGATTTCGATGTGCTGATCGTCGGCAGCGGCCTGGCCGGCCTGTCGGCGGCGATGCACCTGGCCCCGACCCATCGTGTCGCCATCCTGACCAAGCGCTCGATGAGCGACGGTTCCAGCGGCTGGGCCCAGGGCGGGATCGCTGCCGTGCTGGGCGAAGGCGACAGCTTCGCATCGCACGTCGACGACACGCTGGTGGCGGGCGCCGGCCTGTCCGACCCCGAGGCCACCCGCTTCGTCGTCGAGCACGCCCCCGAGAGCATCGAGTGGCTGCGCCAGCTCGGCGTGCCGTTCTCGCAGGAGGGCGGCCACCTGCACCTGACCCGCGAAGGAGGACACAGCGCGCGCCGCATCGTGCATGTGACCGACGCCACCGGCGCGGCGGTGCAGCGCACACTGATCGAGCATGTGCGGCGCACGCCGAACATCAGCTTGTTCGAGCATCACACGCTGGTCGACCTGATCACCAGCGAAAAGCTCGGCCTCCCCGAGTCCGGCGGCGCAGTGGCCTCAGGCAACCGCTGCCTGGGCCTGTACGCGCTCGACGAGAAGACCGACGAAGTCCTGACCTTTCGCGCCCCGCGGACGATCCTGGCCACCGGCGGCGCCGGCAAGGTTTACCTGTACACCACCAATCCGGACACCGCGACCGGCGACGGCATCGCGGCGGCCTGGCGGGCCGGTTGCCGGGTGACCAACATGGAGTTCATCCAGTTCCACCCGACCTGCCTGTTCCACCCCAGCGTGAAGAGCTACCTGATCACCGAGGCCGTGCGGGGGGAAGGCGGCCGGCTGCTGTTGCCGCCATCGGCCGGCGGCACCCGCTTCATGCCGGAGCACGACCCGCGGGCCGAACTGGCGCCGCGTGACATCGTGGCTCGCGCCATCGACTTCGAAATGAAGAAGCATGGCGTCGATTGCGTTTTCCTGGACATCTCGCACCAGCCCGAAGCCTTCATCCTGGAGCACTTTCCCAACATCCACGCCCGCTGTCTGGAACTGGGCATCGACATCACGAAGCAGCCGATCCCCGTGGTGCCGGCAGCCCACTACACATGCGGCGGCATCCACACCGACTTGGCCGGACGCACCGACCTGGCCGGGCTGCACGCGATCGGCGAGACCGCTTACACCGGCCTGCACGGCGCCAACCGCCTGGCCAGCAATTCGCTGTTGGAGTGCATGGTGTTCGCGCACGCGGCGGCGCAGGATATCCGCGCCCACTCGATGCCGCTGCCGCCGGCGGTGCCGGCCTGGGACGACAGCCAGGTCACGGACGCCGACGAGTCGGTGGTGATCTCGCACAACTGGGAAGAGCTGCGCCGCTTCATGTGGGACTACGTCGGCATCGTCCGGACCAACAAGCGGCTGGAGCGCGCGTCGCACCGGATCCGGCTGCTGCAGCAAGAGATCCAGGAGTTCTACAGCGCTTTCCATGTCTCGCGCGACCTGCTGGAGCTGCGCAACCTGGTCCAGGTGGCGGACCTGATCGTGCGCTCGGCGCAGTCGCGGCACGAAAGCCGCGGCCTGCATTTCAGCCGCGACTACCCCGGCGCCGACCCGAATCCCAGGCCGACGATCCTGACGCCCTGAACGAGGAGGGTCGCGCGCGGCCTGAGGCCTGAGGCCTCAGGCCTCAGGCCGCGCGCGACCCTCCTCGTTCAGGGCGTCAGGATCGTCGGCCTGGGATTCGGGTCGGCGCCGGGGTAGTCGCGGCTGAAATGCAGGCCGCGGCTTTCGTGCCGCGACTGCGCCGAGCGCACGATCAGGTCCGCCACCTGGACCAGGTTGCGCAGCTCCAGCAGGTCGCGCGAGACATGGAAAGCGCTGTAGAACTCCTGGATCTCTTGCTGCAGCAGCCGGATCCGGTGCGACGCGCGCTCCAGCCGCTTGTTGGTCCGGACGATGCCGACGTAGTCCCACATGAAGCGGCGCAGCTCTTCCCAGTTGTGCGAGATCACCACCGACTCGTCGGCGTCCGTGACCTGGCTGTCGTCCCAGGCCGGCACCGCCGGCGGCAGCGGCATCGAGTGGGCGCGGATATCCTGCGCCGCCGCGTGCGCGAACACCATGCACTCCAACAGCGAATTGCTGGCCAGGCGGTTGGCGCCGTGCAGGCCGGTGTAAGCGGTCTCGCCGATCGCGTGCAGCCCGGCCAGGTCGGTGCGTCCGGCCAAGTCGGTGTGGATGCCGCCGCATGTGTAGTGGGCTGCCGGCACCACGGGGATCGGCTGCTTCGTGATGTCGATGCCCAGTTCCAGACAGCGGGCGTGGATGTTGGGAAAGTGCTCCAGGATGAAGGCTTCGGGCTGGTGCGAGATGTCCAGGAAAACGCAATCGACGCCATGCTTCTTCATTTCGAAGTCGATGGCGCGAGCCACGATGTCACGCGGCGCCAGTTCGGCCCGCGGGTCGTGCTCCGGCATGAAGCGGGTGCCGCCGGCCGATGGCGGCAACAGCAGCCGGCCGCCTTCCCCCCGCACGGCCTCGGTGATCAGGTAGCTCTTCACGCTGGGGTGGAACAGGCAGGTCGGGTGGAACTGGATGAACTCCATGTTGGTCACCCGGCAACCGGCCCGCCAGGCCGCCGCGATGCCGTCGCCGGTCGCGGTGTCCGGATTGGTGGTGTACAGGTAAACCTTGCCGGCGCCGCCGGTGGCCAGGATCGTCCGCGGGGCGCGAAAGGTCAGGACTTCGTCGGTCTTCTCGTCGAGCGCGTACAGGCCCAGGCAGCGGTTGCCTGAGGCCACTGCGCCGCCGGACTCGGGGAGGCCGAGCTTTTCGCTGGTGATCAGGTCGACCAGCGTGTGATGCTCGAACAAGCTGATGTTCGGCGTGCGCCGCACATGCTCGATCAGTGTGCGCTGCACCGCCGCGCCGGTGGCGTCGGTCACATGCACGATGCGGCGCGCGCTGTGTCCTCCTTCGCGGGTCAGGTGCAGGTGGCCGCCCTCCTGCGAGAACGGCACGCCGAGCTGGCGCAGCCACTCGATGCTCTCGGGGGCGTGCTCGACGACGAAGCGGGTGGCCTCGGGGTCGGACAGGCCGGCGCCCGCCACCAGCGTGTCGTCGACGTGCGATGCGAAGCTGTCGCCTTCGCCCAGCACGGCAGCGATCCCGCCCTGGGCCCAGCCGCTGGAACCGTCGCTCATCGAGCGCTTGGTCAGGATGGCGACACGATGGGTCGGGGCCAGGTGCATCGCCGCCGACAGGCCGGCCAGGCCGCTGCCGACGATCAGCACATCGAAATCCTGGAGCACGGGCTGTGGATGGTTGGTCATAGAGAGCAAGCGTCGGGGGTCATTTTTTTAAGCGGGCGAATACGCCAGCCGCACATAGATCGGCGCGAAGGCTTCAGCCTGGGTGACCTCGATCAGGGTCTCCTTGGCCAGTTCAAGCATCGCGATGAAGGTCACGATCAGCACCTGCATTCCGCGCGCGGCGTCGAACAGCTGCTCGAATTCGACGAACTTGCGGCCCTGCAGCTTGCGCAACACGATGCTCATGTGCTCGCGCACCGACAACTCTTCGCGCGTGATCTTGTGATGCTGCACCAGACTGGCCCGCTTGACGATGTCGCGCCAGGCTTCCTGCAGGTCGACCACGTTCACGTCGGGGAAGCGCGGTTGCAGCGACTGCTCGATGAACACCTGCGCCCGCAACACGTCGCGGCCGACCTGGGGCACTTCGTTGAGGCGGAAAGCGGCCGCTTTCATCTGCTCGTATTCAAGCAGGCGCCGCACCAGTTCGGCGCGCGGATCTTCCGCCTCCTCGCCGGGCGCCGCCTTGCGCGGCGGCAGCAGCATGCGCGACTTGATCTCGATCAGCATCGCGGCCATCAACAGGTACTCGGCCGCCAGCTCGAGGTTGCGACCGCGGATTTCGTCGACGTACACCAGGTACTGGCGGGTGACGCCGGCCATCGGAATGTCGAGGATGTTGAAGTTCTGCTTGCGGATCAGGTACAGCAGCAGGTCCAGCGGGCCCTCGAAGGCTTCCAGGAAAACTTCAAGTGCGTCCGGCGGGATGTACAGGTCCGTCGGCATCGCGAACAGCGGCTCGCCGTACAGGCGCGCCAGCGCCACCTGGTCGACCACCTCCGGCATGTCGACCAGGGTTGCTGGCGCCGAAGGGGGCAGGATGGCGAGCTTGGCGGCCAAACCGGTCAGCGGGTGCTGTTCTGGTAGACGTAGGCCTGCTGCGCGACTTCCGCCTCGCGGAACTCGCCCCAGGCCTCGCGGTCCACGTGCTTGTCCCACAGCAGGGCGCGCCCGGCGCGCTGCCGCGATTCGAGATCGGGCTGCTGCGACTTCAGCTGCTCGATGAACTGCGTCGCCTCGGACTTGTAATCGGGCCGCCGGAAGATTTTGAGCAGGAGGGACATGGATAGACTGGGCCTTTCCAACGATTTTACTGGACGCTCATGGCCCTCAGGTTTTCGGTGCTGGCGCTGCGTGCTGCAGGTGCGGCGGTGATCGCGACCTGGCTGCTGGCCGGCTGCGATCCCCAGCGGATCAGCGAGCTGGAGGAGGGCGTGGCCAGCGAAGCCGATGTGCGGGCCCGCTTCGGCGAACCGGAGAAAATCTGGGATGGGGCCGCGGGCGCCCGCATCCTCGAATACAACCGGCAGCCAGCCGGCCAGAAGAACTACATGATCACCATCGATCCCGGAGGTCGCATGAGCGCTTTGCGCCAGGTCTTGAATCCAGCCAACTTCGAGCGTATCCAGCCGGGCATGATGATGGAAGAGGTGCGGCGGACACTGGGCAAGCCGGCCAAGGCCGTCACCTATTCGCTCAAGAACGAGACCGCGTGGGACTGGCGCTACCTGCAGCTGCCCAACACCTCGATGGTGTTCACGGTCTGGTTCGACTCGCAGTACCGCGTGCTGCGCACCAGCACCGGGCCTGACCCGGATGCAATGGAGCACATGGGCAAATAGCGTTCAGCCCAGCGCCTGCTCCAGCGCCAGGGCCACGGCCGCCAGGGCGGCGTCGTCGCCGTGGACCGATGCGCACATCAAGCCGACCGGCAGCTCGTCGTCGGCATGACAGGGCAGGCTGAAGGCGCAACCGTCGAGGTAATTGATGGCGAACGGATTGCGCAGCAGCAGGCCGTTGGCCTTGAAGAAGGCGTCGTCCGACGCCAGCAGCGGCGCGATTTCCGGGGCCACCAGCGGCACCGTCGGCAGCAGCAGGGCGTCGAAGCCATCCAGCGCCGACTCCACCCGGGCGATCCAGTCGCGCCGGTTATCGTGCATCGCGATGTATTGCTGTGCGGTGGTGGCGGCGCCGGTGGCGATCCGGGCCGCGACCCGGGCGTCGAAACTGCCGCGCGCGCGCGCCAGTCGTTGGTGATGGGCGGCGAAGGCCTCGCCCGCGGAAAAGCCGCCGGGGGCGTTGAGCTTCGGGATTTCCGCCAGTTCGTTCAGCGCGATCTCGACGATCTGGCAGCCGGCCGCCGACAGCCGGGTCAGGGCCCGGCTGAAGGCCCGGGCCACCACCGGATCCAGGTCGCCGAGCACCACCGCTTGCGGCACGGCAAGCCGCAGGCCGGCGGCGGGGCGGCGACGCACCTGGAGGGCGGCGCCAGCCAGCACGCCGTCCACCAGCAGGCAGTCAGCCACGCTGCGGGTCATTGCGCACACCGTGTCCAGCGTGCGCGACAGCTCCAGCGCGCCGGTGCGCGGCACCCGGTCCTGGGTGCTCTTGAAGCCGACCAAGCCACACAGCGCCGCCGGAATCCGGATTGAGCCGCCCGTGTCCGAGCCCAGGCCGGCAACAGCCAGCCCGAGCGCGACCGAAACCGCCGCCCCCGACGACGAGCCGCCCGGGATCCGCGCCAGCGCCGCGTCCGCCGGATTGCGCGGCGTGCCGTAGTGGGGGTTGATGCCGACACCCGAGAACGCGAACTCGGTCATGTTGGTCTTGCCCTGGATCGCAGCGCCGGCCCCACGCAGGCGCGCCACCGCGGTTGCGTCGGCGCTGGCGGCGGGCTCGCCGGCGCAGGCCAGCGAGCCCGCCATGGTGGTCGCGCCGGCCACGTCGTACAGGTCCTTGATCGTGACCGGCAGGCCGGCCAGCCGGTGCAACGCCACACCGGCGGCGCCGGCCTGGTCGGCGTAGCGCGCCGATGCCAGAGCGGCGTCGGCATACAGGCGGGTGAATACATGGGCCGCGGGGGCCGCCGCGGCATCCGCCAGCGCCTGCGTGACCAGGGCTTCGCGAGTGGTGTCGCCGCAGGCCAGGCGGGCGTGGATCCGGCGGATGTCGTGGTGCATGCGGTTCATCGTGCGGTCCGGATCAGGCAACCACCGGCAGCGACTGCACGACGTAGCGGTGGACGATGCTGCGGTTGCGGCGCGGGTCGCGAATCTCCAGCTGCATCTGCGCTGCCGGCCGGATGCCCTGGCCCCGTTCGTTGGGCAGCGCCCCCAGCGTGCCGCAGGTCATGAAGCTGCCTTCCAGCGGCGCGGCGGCGCCGAGGAAGCCGTCGCGCAGCGACTGCAGCGGACGGATCGAGGCGAAGCTGCCGCGCTGGTAAGCGACCCACTTGCCGTCCTCCAGGATGCTGGAGTGCAGTTCCAGTTCGTCCTGGTGGCCGGCGACGTCGGTCCAGCGCCAGGCCACGGCCGCCACCGGCTTGGGGCACATCTGCTTGGAGACCGCGATCGAATAGGTCTCCACCTTGCGGTCGGTGTGGTCCGAGCCCACAGTCAGCCACCACTGGCTGGCGGCGAAGAACAATACCGGCTCGGCTTCGCCCGAACTGTCGGCGCCCAGCACCTCGATGGTGGCGGACTGGGTCAGCAGGGCGGCGCCGGCGCGGTAGTACAGCGGCACCTGCGACGGTGCCGGCACGCCGATCAGTTCCAGCTCGTGGATGTGGTGCTGGATGGCGGCGGCGTCGCGGCCGGTCCAGCCGGCGATCACCAACTGGCGCGGCGCGACGTCGAGGGTGTCGGTGCGGGGCGCGGCGCCTTCGGTGGCGGTTTCACAGGCGAAGCGGAGGGTTGAAGTCATGGTCTTGAATACAGGATCGGAAAAGGAAAGGAACATCCGCGGACGCGGGTGCGCGAAAGCTCACATCACGGCGCGCGGCAGCCACAGGGCGATCGCCGGGACCAGCATCAGCACGATGATGGCCAGCATGTAGACGAACATGAAGGGCAGCACGCCGGAGAACACGTCGGTGATCGGGCCGGGCTGGCGCCGCATGCCCTGCAGCACGTACAGCACCGTGCCGTCGGGCGGGCTGATCATCGCGATCTCGACCAGCATGGTGATCACCACGCCGAACCAGATCGGGTCGTAGCCCAGCGCCATCACCACCGGGAACAGCAGCGGGATGGTGGTGATCACCATCGACATGCCTTCCATGAAGGTGCCCAGCGCCAGGTAAAAGCCGATGATCACCAGCATGATGGCCCAGCCCGGCAGCGGCAGCCCGGTCAGGAACTTGGCCAGCATCTGCGGGATTCCAAGCGCCGACAGGATGTAGTTCAGAAAGTAGGCGCCGAACAGGATCAGCGCGATCATCGAGGTGGTGCGGGCGGTCGATCGCATCGACTCGTTCATCATCTTCCAGTTCAGCTTGCGGTCGACCAGCGACAGGATGATTGCGCCCGCCACGCCCAGTGCCGCCGACTCGGTCGGCGTGGCCCAGCCCGCGTAGATGGTGCCCAGCACCAGCGCGATCAGCAGCGCCGTCGGCACCAGGTCGGACAGGCTGGCCAGCTTCAGCTTCCATGACAGCGCCGCGCCGCTGCGGTCACCGTGCAGCTTGAGCTTGTAGCTGTAGTACAGGATCACCGCGGTGAACAGCAGCACCACCAGGATGCTCGGGCCGATGGCCGCCAGGTACAGCGCCCCGACCGAGGTTTCGGTCAGCAGGCCATAGATGATGAAGGTGATGCCCGGTGGGATCAGGTTGCCGAGCGCGCCGCCGGCCGCCAGGGAACCGAGTACCAGCTTGGGCGGGTAATGGCTCTTCTCGAAATACGGTAGCGCCACCGAGCCCATGGTGGCGGCGGTCGCCACGCTGGAGCCGGCCACCGCCGAGAACACGCTGCACGAGATGATGTTGGTGTGCAGCATGCCCCCTGGCAGGCGTCCGATCCAGATGTTCAGGCTGCGGTACAGGCGCTCGGACAATCCGGCGCGCAGCATGATCTCGCCCATCAGCAGGAACAGCGGCACCGACACCAGCACGAAGTTGGTTGATGGCGCCCAGATCATCTCGCCGATGAAGTTCCAGAACGGCCGATCCGACAGGCCGAATCCGGCCAGCAGTGCCAGCAGCGCGAGCGCCGCGCCGACATAGATGCCGCCGGCGAAGAAGGCGACGAAGGCTGCCAGCACCGCCCCCAGCGCCCACCAGGGGACGCTGGCGGCCGCGGCCGCAGAGGCGCCGGTGGCCGGCGCGAACAGCGTCACCAGTCCGATGACCAGGCCCATCACCAGGATGAATGCGATGGCGATCATGCTCCGCCCCCGGTCCGCGGTGCGCCCGCCACCGGGTGCATTCCGGCCTGGGCTTCGGCCACCGCTTCCAGGGTTTCGGCCGCTTCGTCCTCGTAGGTGCGGGCCATCAGCATCCGGTCCATGGCGTCGGCGTCACCGTCGGCCAGCAGGCGCAGCGAGCGCATCAGCATGGCGATCACCGCGAGCAGAAGCAAGGCCAGGCCGGCGGCCCACAGGCCCTGCGGGATCACCATCGGCATGCGCAGCGTCGACAGGTCGGTGGCGCCGAGTTCGAGCGAATAGCGCGCCAGCGTGTAGGCGCCGTAGACAAAGAACGCGGCAGCCACCAGCAGCGCGAGCAGCGAGGCCAGGTGCAGCCAGACCCGCAGCTTGAGCGGCAGCTTCTGCACCAATACGTCGATGCGTACATGGCCGCGTTCGAACAGCGTGCCGGCCAGCGCCCAGCTCATGCCGATCGCCATCAGGTAGCCGGTCACCTCGGTGGTGGCTTCGGTCGAAAAGCCCAGCAGGCGCCGCGCGAAGATGTCGAACGTGATCAGCACGGTGATGGCCAGGTAGCACCATCCCGCCACCGTCATGGCGCGACCGCTCAGCCCTTCGAGCAAGCGGAACACCTTACTTCGCCGTGTACTTGATGCCGGTGATCGGCGCGATCACCTCGTTGTAGACCACGGCGCAGCGTTCGCCGCAGCGCTTGATCCAGCCAGGCAGCACGTCCTGGGTCAGTTCCTGCTGCAGCAGCGCGCCCATGTTGCCCTGGGCCTTCACTTCGACCATCGGCTTCTTCATCAGCGTGTGCAGCTTGCAGCCCTCGGCGCGGCCGACGTTGCAGGCGATGCCGTCGTTGGTGGCCTCCACGCCCAGGTTCCATTGCGCTTCCTGGATCTCGGCGAAGGTCTTCTCGAACTGCGTGCGGATCGCCGGCTCCAGCTTGTTCCACCAGCCCAGGTTGACGAAGTAACCGGCCGTGGACCACGACAGCGGCAGCGTGTACAGGTGGGTCGTGACTTCAGGCCACTTCACGCCGTTGCCCGAGCCCGAGCCGGTGATGCCGCAGTCGACGGTGCCGCGCTCCAGCGCGGTATAGACCTCGCCGAACGCCAGTGAAACCGGCTGGCCGCCCAGGCCCTTGACCAGGTCGGCCGCCGACGGGCCGTTGGTGCGCACCTTCAGGCCCTTGATGTCGGTCAGGCTGGCGATGGGCTTGCGGCAGAACAGCATCTGGCCGGAGAACGGGTAGGTCGCCACCAGCTTGATGCCGAGCTTTTCCAGTTCCTTGTTGGCCACCGGCACCATCGCGTCGGCCACCTTGCGGGCCTGGCGGATGTCGGGGTTCATGCCGGACAGGTCGACGCCGTCGAGCATCGGGACGTCGCCCGACACCGTGGTCAGCGGACCGGCGGCGATGTCGACCTGGCCGGAGCGGACCAGGCGCAGCACTTCGGGCCCGTTCACGTTGCGTTCGGGCCAGGACGACAGCGTCACCTCCACCCGGCCGCCGGTGGCCTTGTTCATGCCGTCGCGCAGCATTGGCTGGTCGACCTTGGTGTATTGCGGCAGGTTGGGCGCGACCTGAGTGATCGCCTGCACGGCGATCTTCGGGCCGGCCGGCACCTGCGCGCTGGCAGGTGCGGCGGAGAACATGGCGGCGATCGCGAACGATGCGGCGGATGCGGTGAAGGACAGCGGACGATTCATCAGAACTCCTGGTTGGACGACGGAAGGGAAGACAAAGCGGGCACGGGTGGCGGGCGGGGCTAGAAACTCGCCAGCTGCTGGTTGAGCAGATCGGTCACCAGCATGCAGCCGGGAGCGTGGGTGATGCAGAACGCGGGGCGGGCGGCCATCACCACCGCCTGCGGCGTCACGCCGCAGGCCCAGAACACCGGCAGTTCGTCGTCGAGCACGGTCACCGGGTCGCCGAAATCGGGCCGGGCCAGGTCGGCGATGCCGATCAGGTCGGGCCGGCCGATGTGGACCGGCGCGCCATGCACGCGCGGAAAGCGGGAGGTCACCTGCACCGCTCGGATCGCGCTGGCCGCGTCCAGCGGCCGCATCGACACCACCAGCGGGCCGTGGAACACGCCGGCCGGCACGGTGGCGATCGACGTGCGGTACATCGCGACGTTCCGGCCCTCGTCGACGTGGCGCAGCGCAATGCCGGCCTCCATCAGGGCCTGCTCGAAGGAGAACGAACAGCCGATCACGAAGCTCACCAGGTCGTCGCGCCAAAGCCCGGTCACGTCGGCCGCCTGGTCCACCAGCACGCCGTCGCGCCAGACCCGGTAGCGCGGCAGGTCGGTGCGGATGTCCAGGTCCGCACCCAGCTCGCGCAAGTGCGGGTCGCCCGGCTCCGACACGGCCAGCAGCGGGCAGGCCTGGGGGTTGCGCTGGCAAAAGCGCAGGAAGTCGGCGGCGTCGGCCTGCGGCAGGATCACCAGGTTGCCCTGCACGTGGCCCGGCGCCATGCCGGCGGTGTGGCCCTGGTGGCGCCCGTGCCGCATCAGCAGGCGGGCTTCGCGGCCGGTGCCGGCCAGGGCGACGGGGGGGACGCCGGTCATGGCCTCAGTCGTAGGACTGGAGTTCCAGCAGCACGCAGCCGGCCGGCGAGGCGAACGGGCCGTGCCAGACCTGCGGCGGGCGGCAGGCGTAGCTGTAGGGGCCAAAGCGCTCGCCGCCCTGGCCAGCGCTGTCGCAGCCGACCATGAACTCGCCTTCCACGATGAACACTTCCTCGTGGAAATCGTGGATCACCGGCCGGGCCAGCAGCGTCCCGGGCTGCCAGCGGGACAGCACCGTGCGCGAACCGGTGCGGCTGGACGGGTCGAAATTGTCGGCCAGCACCATCGCCTGGATCCCGCCGGCGTCGGCCGCAACCGGTGTCCACTGGCCACTGCCGTCGCGCGGAATGGCGAAAAATTCGCGGTGCAGTTTGGTCCGGCGATTGGGCATGGCACAGTGTTGCCGGCGGCCCGGCCGGGGTCAAACGGGAAATTCCCGTTCCGCGCAATAGGGTTTCCTGATGCACGCTCCGGTGCGCAGGGCGCCGCTTCAGGGCGCGAGCACGTTTTCCTGGCTGTTGACGACGAACTGGTCGCAGGCCGCCTGTGCCATCCGCACCAGCACCTCGGCCAGCGGCGAGACCGGCTCCAGCCGCAAGCTGGCCACCAACGGCAGCGGGATCGGCCGCGGGTCGACGTCCAGCAGCATCAAGGCGCCCTGCTGCAGGTCGCGCTGGATCACGGCCAGCGGCAGCAGCGCCGTGCCGAAGCCCGAGCGAGCCAGGTCCACCATGGCGCCGAGCGACGAGAAATAGCTGACGCGCAGGTTGGCGCAGCCGCTGGCGCCCTGCGCGATATTGCGGTAGACGCCGGACTCGCGATGACAGGATGGCGCAGTCGAGTACGCCGCGCAGCAGGTTGTCGCGCAGCCGGGGCGTGATGTCCGAGTCCACTTCCAGCGTGGCGTTGGGATAGCGCTCGGCGAAGCGCGAGAGCAGGTCCGGCAGCCAGGTGTGCGCCACGGTTTCGATCACGCCGATCCGCAGCATGCCGCTGAATGCCTCCGACTGGCCCATGGCGGCTGTCATCCGGCTCTGCATCTCGATCATGCGTTCGGCATACGGCATCAGCTCGGTGCCGGGGTCGGTCAGCAGCACGCCCCGGTGCTCGCGGTCGAACAGCTTGACGCCGAACTGCTGCTCCAGCGTGGCGATCCGGCTGGAGATGCCGGCCTGGGTGGTGTGCATCTTGTCGGCCGCCGCCTTGAAGCTGCCGAGCTTCGCCACCCAGACAAAGGCCTCCAGAAATCGCACGTTCATGCGGCGATTCTAGGGGGGACGGCCGCGTGCGACCGCCGGCTTGCCGGCTAGCGCTGGCCGATCCGCACGTCGCCGAAGATCGGCGGATAGCCGCGCGGGAGGCAGCGCAGCAGCTGCTTGGGCGGGATCACGGTGCCGCCCAGTTCGGCTGCGGCGCGCCAGGGCCAGCGGGGGTCGTGCAGGAAGCCCCGCGCCATCGCCACCACGTCGGCCTTGCCCTGCTCGAGGATGTCTTCGGCCTGCTGCGGATCGGTGATCAGGCCGACCGACACCACGGGAATGCCGACCGCACGCTTGACCTGCTCGGCGAACTGCACCTGGTAGCCGGGCTCGACCGGAATCTTCTGCAGGTGCGAAATGCCGCCCGAGGAAATGTCCAGGAACGCGCAGCCCAGCGCTTCGAGCCGCTGCGCCAGCGAGACGGTCTGCTGCGGATCCCAGCCGCCATCGACCCAGTCGGTGGCCGACAGCCGCACTCCGACCGGGACGCCGGGTCCGGCCGCTTCCAAGACCGCGCCAAAGACCTCCAGCGGCAGCCGGATCCGGTTCTCGAACGAACCGCCGTACTCGTCGTCGCGCTGGTTCGACAGCGGCGACAGAAACTGGTGCATCAGGTAGCCATGCGCCATGTGCAGCTCGATCGCGTCGAAGCCCAGCTCGCGGGCCCGCGTGGCGGCCCGGGCGAAATCGGCAACCACCTGCCGGATGTCGGCGGCAACCATTGCCCGCGGCGCCGGTTCGACCGGCTTTTGCGGGATCGCCGACGGTCCCTGCGGCACCCAGCCGCCCTCGGCCGGATCGAGCAGCGCTCCGCCGTCCCAGGGCACGCGGCTGGACGACTTGCGGCCGGCATGGCACAACTGCAGCGCCAGCGGGATCGGCGAGACCGCGCGCAGCGACTGCACCAGGTCCTGCATCGCCGCCTGGTGCTGGTCGCTGTACAGGCCCAGGCAGCCGGGGGTGATGCGGCCTTCCGGCGCCACTGCGGTGGCTTCCAGGCACAGCAGGCCGGCGCCCGAAATCGCCAGGTTGCCCAGGTGCACGGCATGCCAGTCCACCGGCATGCCATCGACCGCGCTGTACTGGCACATCGGCGACACCATGATGCGGTTGCGCAATTCGAGGGGCCCCAGGCGAACGGGGGTAAACAACCTGGACGGTTGGGTCATGTGCGGCGATTCAGATGCCGGTCGGCCGTCAGGCGCGCTGATCGTCATCGATGAAGTGCCGAATGGCATCCATGAACGCGGCGGGCGCCTGGAGCTGGGGCACATGGGCGCAACCTGCCAGCACCACCAGTTCCGCATGGGGAAGACCCGCGCTCAGTTCGTGCGACATGGGCGGCGGCGTGGCCTCGTCCTGTTCACCCACCAGAACCAGCACCGGCACCGTCACTGCCTTCAGTTGCGGCCGCAGATCCAGCGACGCCAGTGCGTCGCAGGCGCCATGGAAGGTTTGCGAATCCACCGCCAGGAAGCGCTGCTTGCGCTCCTCGATCAGCTGCGGATGGAGTTGCTGGAACCCGGGCGCGAACAACCGGCGCATCGCCACGTCGGCGATCGCGCCCAGGCCCTTGTCTTTCGCCGCGGCCGACATGCCGCGGAAGGCGGCGCGGCCCGGCTCGGAAAAGGCGGCGCCGCAATCGGCCAGCACCAGGCGCGAGGCGATGCCGGGGTGGCGAATCGCCGTCAGCAGCGCGATGAAGCCGCCGTAGCCGTTGCCCAGCAGGATCGGCTTGTGCTGGAGGTCCATTGCCTTGAGGCCGGCCGCGATGTGGTCCGCGATCGCCTCCAGGCTGCTGCCGACGAAGTCCGAAGCGCCGAAGCCCGGGAGGTTCAGCACGATGACCTGGTGGGTCGCCGCGAGCATTCCGGCAACCGGGTCGAAGCTGCTCTGGTCGGCCAGCAGCGAATGGAACAGCACGATCGGCCTGCCGCTGCCGGCGACCCGGGCGCTCAGGCGCTTGCCTGCAACGGTCACGCTGAGGTCCTTGAATTCGGTGGCGGGAGTCTGGGCGGATTGCATCGTTTTGTGTTGTAGCGACATCGTGGGCGGTCAGTTGAGGCGGGCCTGCTTGGCCGTGTCCTTGTACCAGTCGAAGGGCGCATCATCGAGCCGCACCATGACGCTCTTGGTCTCGAAATGCTGGTCGAACGATTCGGTGCCGCATTCGCGGCCGATGCCCGAGTCCTTGATGCCGCCCCAGGGTGAGGCCGGATCGAGCCGGTGGTGGTCGTTGATCCAGACGATGCCGCACTTCAACTTCGCGGCGACCCGATGCGCGCGGGTGATGTCGTTGGTGCGGATGGCGCCGGCCAGGCCGAACGGCGAGTCGTTGGCCAGTGCCAGGCCTTCGGCTTCGGTGCCGAACCTGGTGACGGAAACGAAGGGGCCGAACACCTCCTCCTGGAAGATGCGCATGCGCGGCGTCACGTCGGCGAACACCGTGGGCTCGACGAAGAAGCCGTTTTTCAGCGCCGGGTCGGTCGGCACCTTGCCGCCGGCGACCAGCCGCGCCTTGTCCTCCTCCAGGCCGATCTGGATGTACTTCAATACGCGTTGCTGCTGCCGGGCCGACACCACCGGGCCCAGTTGCACCGACGGATCGGCCGGGTTGCCGATGCGGATGGTCTTGGCCTTGGCCGCTAGCCGCTCGACGAATTCGTCATAGACCTTTTCCTGGACGATCTGGCGGCTGCCGCAGATACAGGTCTGGCCGGCGCCGATGAAGCCGCCGAAGGCCGCGTAGTTGACGGCCTGCTCGACGTCGAAGTCGTCGAACACCAGCACCGGCGTCTTGCCGCCGAGCTCCAGCGTCTGGTGCGCGAAATTGCGTCCAGCCGCGGCGCCGGTGATCCGACCCGCTTCCGTGCCGCCGGTGAGAACCCACTTGGCCAGACCCGGATGTTCGGCCAGCGCCTTGCCGGTGGTCGGACCCAGGCCGGTGACGACGTTGAAGCAGCCGGGTGGCAGGCCCGCCTCGATGAACAACTGCGCCAGCCGCAACGTCGTCAGCGGCGTGTACTCGGAGGGCTTGACCACCGTGGTGCAGCCGGAGGCGAGCGTTGGCGCCAGGCTCTTGACCATGATCATGAGCGGATGGTTGAACGGCGTTGAATTGCCGACCACGCCGATCGGCGTGCGGATCGTGTAGTTCAGGTAGTTGCCTTCCACCGGGATCACGGAATCGCGCCGCGCGATCGCCAGTCCTGCGTTGTAGCGGAAGAAATCCGGCAGACGCGAAATCTGGGCCCGGGTTTCGTTGAGCGAGCGGCCGTTGTTGGCCGTCTCCAGCAGGTACATCTCATCGAGGTGCGCTTCGAACACATCGGCCAGCTTGTTGATCAGCCTGGCCCGCGTGCGGTTCGACATGCTCGCCCACTCATTGCTCTCGAATGCCGCCTGCGAACTGCGCACCGCGCGGTCCACATCCTCGTCGCTGGCGTGACTGATCTGTGCCAGCAATTCTCCGGTTGCGGGGTTGATCACGTCCAGCATGTCGGGCCGGGTGGCCGGCACCTCGCGTCCGTCGATGAACAGGCCGTGCAGAGCCGGCTTCTTGCTTGTGCTTGCCATGGATCAATCCTCTGGAACAAAAAAATGGTCAGCCGGCGATCAGGCTGCGGGAGATTGCGTTGCTCACCCGCTTGCCGGCCGCGACGATGTGCTGCTCGGCCAGCCGCTGCGCCTTCTTCACGGCGCGCGCTTGCAGGGCATCGATGATTTCCACATGTTCGTTCACCAGCACCTGCGGATCGCCCTGCTTCATGCTGGCCACGCTCACCTGCACGGCGCGCTCGAGCAGGTCGATCAGGTCGAGCAGCTGGTCGCGCATGCGGGCATTGCCCCCGAGTTCGGCGATGCGCCGGTGAAAGGCGCGGTTGAAGGCGATGAAGCCGCCGTCCCAGGCCGACGCATCGAAATGCCGGAAGCCATCAAGTTCCCTGAGCTGCTCGTCGCTGGCCTGCAGGACGATGCGCTCCATGCAGGCCCGCTCCAGCGCCGCGCGCAGGTGGAACATGTCGAGCACGTCGGTCAGGGACACCGGTGCGACGCGGTAGCCCTGGCGCGGCAACGTGATGACGAGCCCTTCGCTTTCCAGCCGCATCAGTGCGTCCCGCACCGGCGATTTGCTCATGTCGAAGCGCGCCGCCAGCTCGGCCTCGCGCAGTTCAGCACCGGGCGCCAGCTTGCAGCTGATCATGTCGGCGCGCAACTGCTCGTAGACCGTTTCGCGCAGCAGGCGGCTGCCGTTGGTGGACAGGGGGGCTTCGACCGATGACATGGTTCTGGAAATATCAGAAACTAGGAGTTAGAAGTATCTGAGATATCAGACGGCAGTGCAACGTACCGGACAACGCGCTCATTCTCTCAAGCTATATAGGTGAATTCCCTTGGTCGACGAAGAATAGGATGTTCCTAAAGTTGACCTCCGGAGATTTCGTAATATATCATCAGTTTGAAAATTTAGCTTCTATCCTGCCCTTAAGGAGACTTCGCGATGACCCCCAGACTGCTTTCCCATGCCCTCGCCGTCGGCTTGCTGGCCGCCGGACTGAGCGCCGCAGCCCACGCTGCGGATCCGATCCGTGTCGGCTTCCTGACCATCAAATCGGGCGCCCTGGCGGCCGGCGGCAAGCAGATGGAAGACGGCCTGCGCCTGTTCCTGAAAGAGCGCAACAACATGATTGCCGGGCGCAAGGTGGAACTGGTGGTCGGCGATACCGGTGGGCAGCCCGCCATCACCAAGACCAAGGCGCAGGAGCTGGTCGAAAAGGACAAGGTCCAGGTCATCATCGGCCCGCTGGCCGCGTTCGAGGCGCTGGCCATCGACGACTACATTCGCAAGAGCGAAATCCCGGTGATCTCGCCATCCGCCGCCGCCGAGGACCTGACGCAGCGCAAGCCCAACCCCTGGTTCGTGCGCGCCGTCGGCACCTCGGCGCAGCCGAACCATGTGCTGGGCGAATACGCCGCGAAGGAACTGAAGTACAAGCGCATCGCCATCATCGCGGACGACTTCGCCTTTGGCCACGAGGTCGCGGCCGGCTTCCAGCGCACTTTCGAGGAGAACGGCGGCAAGGTGGTGCAAAAGCTCTGGTCGCCGCTGAACGTGGCCGATTACGGCACCTACATCGGCCAGATCAAGCCCAACGTGGACGCCGTGTTCGCGGCCTTCGCCGGCGGCAACGGCATCAAGTTCCTGAAGCAATACAACGAGTACGGCCTGAAGGCCAGGATTCCCGTCATCGGCGCGATGACGACGGTCGACGAAGGCATACTGAAGTCGATGGGCGACGAGGCGCTGGGCGTGATCTCCTCCGGCTGGTACGCCGCCAGCCTGCCCAACGCCGACAACAGGAAGTTCGTCGCCTCCATGAACCGCGACTACCAGCAGGACCCGGGCTATTACTCGATGGGCGCGTATGGCGCGGCGCTGATGCTGGAGCAGGCGCTCAAGGAGGTGAAGGGCAAGATCGAAGACAAGGCTGCCTTCATGGCGGCCCTGCGCAAGGTGCAACTGTCGAACGACCCGCGCGGCAAGGTCAGCCTGGACGCCCTGGGCAACCCCTTGCTGGACATCCATGTGCGCAAGGTGGAGCGTGTCAACGGCAAGCTGAGCAACAGCGTGATCAAGACCTACCCGGCCGTCAGCCAGTTCTGGACGTACAACACCAAGGACTTCCTGGCCAGCCCGGTCTACACCCGCGACTATCCGCCGGCCAACAACATCGAGAGGTAATCCGGCTTCGAACCGGAGTTCCGGCGCATGTCCTTCTGGTTGATCCAGAGCCTGAACAGCCTGGCGCTGGGTGGGGTGCTCTTCACCCTGGCCGCCGGCTTTTCGCTGATTTTCGGCCTGATGCGCATCGCCAACCTGTCGCATGGCGCCTATTTCATGTTCGGCGCCTACATCGGCCTGGCGATGCTGGACCGAGGCTACAACTTCGGTGTTGCGGTGCTCGCCGCGGGCCTGGCGGTCGGCCTGCTCGGCGGCATCGTCGAGCGCTTCGTGCTGCGTCGCCTGGCCGGCAACAGCCTGTCGCAGGTGCTTGCCACGCTGGGCGTGGCCTTCGTCATCGCTGACGGCAGCCTCTGGCTCTGGGGCGGCGACCCGCGGCCCGTCAACGCGCCCGCCCTGCTCTCGGGCGGGGTCCAGCTGCTGGGCCTGACGTTTCCTCTTTACCGTCTCGCGGTCGTGGTCTTCAGCGTCTTGATCGGCCTGGCGCTGTGGCTGCTGCTGGACAAGACGAAGCTCGGCGTGATGATCCGCGCCAGCGTCGACGACCGGCAGATGGCGCAGGGCATCGGCGTGCCCGCCTCGCAACTCTTCACGATCGTATTCTGTCTGGGCGCGGCACTGGCCGGCGTCGGCGGCGTGATTGCCGCGCCGATCCTGTCGGTCTATCCGGGCCTGGACGCCGACATGCTGCCGCTGGCGCTGGTGGTCGTGATCCTGGGCGGCCTGGGCAGCCTGGCCGGCGCCTTCGTCGGCAGCTTCCTGATCGGCTTCATCTACAGCTTCGGCCAGGTGCTGTTCCCCGACCTGGCGTACATCATCCTGTTCCTGCCGATGGTCGTGATCCTGGCCGTGCGGCCCCGCGGCCTGTTCGGGAGGATCACGGCGTGAAGCGCGCCCTGTGCACGGTCCTGGTCGCGCTGCTGCTGGTCCTGCCCTTCTTCACCGGCGGCACCTACTACACCAACCTCGCCAGCCAGATCCTGATCTCGGCGCTGTTCGCGCTCAGCCTGAACCTGCTGGTGGGATATGCCGGCCTGACCTCGCTGGGCCATGCAGGCTATCTCGGCTTGTCGGCGTACACCTGCGGCTGGCTGATGGTGAACCTGGGCTGGGGCCACCTGGCCGCGGGCGCCACCGCGCTGGCCGCAACCACCGTGATGGCCGGCATCTTCGGCGTGATCGCATTGCGCGCATCCGGCATCAGCTTCCTGATGATCACGCTGGCTCTGGGCCAGATCCTCTGGGCCTGGCCTACCGGTGGACCAGCGTCACCGGCGGCGACAACGGCATCGCGGGCCTGACCCGGCCCGCGCCTTTCGGCATCAACCTGGGCGATGCCAACAACTTCTACTACTTCACCCTGCTGGTGTTCCTGGCGGTGTGGTCCGCGATCGCCGTCTGGGTGCGTTCGCCCTTCGGCGCCAGTATCCGCGGCACCAAGGACCAGCCCAGGCGAATGAGCGCGCTCGGCTTCAACGTCTGGCTGATCCGCTGGATCACCTTCGTTGCCAGCGGCTTTCTGGGCGCAGTGGCCGGCCTGATGTACGTCTACTACCACCAGTTCATCAGCCCGCACAGCCTGTCGCTGGCCAACTCCGCCGAGATGCTGTTGATGGTGATCGCCGGTGGCGCCGGCACATTGAGCGGGCCAGTGGTCGGCGCGGCCCTGGTGGTGCTGTTGAAGAACGTGGCCAGCGCCTACATCGACCGCTGGATCATGCTGCTGGGTTTCGTCTTCATCTTCATCGTGATGTTCGTGCCCGGTGGCATCGTCGCCGGTGTGGCCCGCCTGCGCCGGCCAACGCTGACCAAGCGTCAGGCCGCCGTGTTGCCAGCCGCCGCGCCCCTCAGCCCGGCCCCGCCCAGGGAAGCGCTGTGAACCCTGTCGTCGAAGTCTCCGATCTGTGCAAGGCCTTTGGCGGTCTGCAAGTCACACGCTCGGTGAACCTGAGGGTGGAGCAGGGCGAGCGGCACCTGCTGATCGGCCCGAACGGCGCCGGAAAGACCACCCTTTTCAACCTGATCGCCGGTGATCTGGCCTCCAGTTCCGGCAGCATCACGCTGATGGGCAAGCCCGTCACGCATCGCTCCACTGCGGCCCGGGCCCAGATCGGCCTGGCCCGCACCTATCAGATCGTGACCCTGTTCGGCCGCGACAGCCTGCTGCACAACGTCAAGCTCGCGTTGCTGGGCAAGTCGCCGTTGCGGCACCGCCATTGGGGCTCGTTGGACCACGACAAAACGTTGTCGGACCGCGCGCTGGAGGTGCTGGCCTCGGTCGGCCTGTCGGACAAGGCGAAGCTGCCGCTGGAGCAGACCTCGTACGGTGAAAAGCGCCGGCTGGAGATCGCCATGGCGCTGGCGCAGAAGCCGCAAGTGCTGCTGCTGGACGAGCCGCTGGCGGGTCTGTCCTCAGAGGAACGCGAGACCATCACGGCGCTCCTGCGTGACATCGACAGGTCCATCACCATCCTCATGATCGAGCACGACATGGAGGTCGCGCTGGCGTTTGCCGACCGCGTCACCCTGTTGCACTACGGCGAGGTGATCACGGCCGGCACGCGGCAGGAAGTGGTGGCCGACCCACGCACCCGGGAGATCTACCTTGGCCACTAGCCTGCTCTCGCTGGACCGCGTCAACGCTTTCTACGGCGAGAGCCACGTGCTGCACGACATCAGCCTGGATCTGCAGGAAGGCCGGCTGCTGGCCCTGCTGGGACGCAACGGCGCCGGCAAGACCACCTGCATCAGCACCATCATCGGCTTCCTGCCGCCGCGCTCCGGCCGCATCACGCTGGCCGGCGGATCGCTGGAGAAGCTGTCGCCCGAGCGCATCTGCCGCGCTGGTATCGGCCTGGTGCCGCAGGGCCGGCGCATTTTCGGCAGCCTCTCGGTCAGGGAAAACCTCGACGTCGCGGCGCGCCCGCCGGCCGCGGGCGGCAAGCGGCACTGGACGCGCGACGACGTGTGGGGGATTTTTCCGCGGCTCAAAGAGCGGCAGAACCAGCTGGCCGGCAGCCTGTCCGGCGGCGAGCAGCAGATGCTGGCGATCGGCCGGGGCCTCATGACCAACCCGCGGGTGCTGCTGCTGGACGAACCCTCGGAGGGCCTGGCGCCGCAGATCGTGCGCGAGCTCGGCGAAGTCCTGATGACCCTGAAGGAACACCTCTCCATGGTGCTGGTGGAACAGAACCTCGGCCTGGCGCTGAAGGTGACGGACGACGTGGTACTGCTGAACACGGGGCGCGTGGTGTTCTCCGGCACCCGCGAGCAGTTCGAGGGCCAGCAGGCCGCGCTGCACAGCCATCTTGGCGTCGAATAGGAAGCAACATGGACCATCAACTGAGACAGGCGCCGGTCGGGCGTTATACGTTGCGCTACCTGGATGTCGGCGCGGGTGCCCCGGTGGTGCTGATTCACGGCCTGGCGGGCGACTACACGGCCTGGCTGGCGCAGATCGAAGTGCTGCGCAAGACCCACCGCGTGATCGCCTTTGACAACCGTGGCGCCGGCCAGAGCACCCAGGTGGATGAGCCGGTGACGACTGCGGAACTGGCTGCGGACACCCTGCAGTTGATGGACCATTGCCAGGTGGAGCGCGCCCATGTCGTCGGCCGCTCGATGGGCGGCGCCGTGGCCCAGCACATGGCGCTGCTGGCACCCGAACGCGTGATGACCCTGACGCTGTGCGCCTCTTTTGCCCGCCTCGACCCGCTGGGCCGCCGGGTGCTGTGGAACATGCGCGAGGCGCTTGAATGGCGCATGAATTGGGCTGACCACGCCCGCCATTCGGTGCAGAACTTCGTGTCGGCCGACTTCTTCAACCGGTACCCCGAACGCGTAGCCGCCATCGAGCGCCTGATTGGCGGCGAAACACGTCTGCCGGCCTGCTATGTGCGGCAAAACGAGGCCTGTCAGCAGCACGACACGGTGGACGAACTGCCGCGCATCCGGCAGCCGGTCCTGGTCATGGCGGGTGACGCCGATCCCATCTGCTCTCTGACCGCGACGCGGGTGCTGAGCATGGGCCTGCCCAACGCACGCACCGAAATTTTCAGCAGTGCCAGCCATTTTTTCCTGATGGAGCAACCTGACAAATTTATCGAGTTGCTGACCGGCTGGCTCCGATCCAATCCCAGCGCCTAGCCGGCCGCCTCGTTCCGGCCGGCTAAAGCGACACCTCCGGCGACGCACGATGGGCCGCCAGTTCGGCCCCGAAGCCGGAGCGTTCGATCACCTCGCGCGGCTGGGCCTGCAGGTTTTCCAGCCGCAGCAACCCGCCGCGCAGCAGTACAGCCTTGTGCAACTGGCGCAACGCGTCCAGGCCCGAGGTGTCGAGCAGCACCAGTTGCAGGGCATCGAGCGTTACCACCGGACCGGCCGGTCCGTTCTCCACCGCCTGCACCACGACATCGCTCTTGGCGACCGCGCCGAAAAACAGCGCGCCGAACAGCTTGAAGCGCAACTCGTTCCCGTCGTGCGTGACCCGTTCGACGCTGAACAGCGAACTCATTCGCCGGACGAACAACGCGCAGGCCAGCACCAGCCCGACCTGCACCGCGACCGTGAGGTCGAACACCACCGTGAGCAGGAACGTCCCGAGCATCAACAGCCGGTAGTGGGCGCTGTAGCGCCTGAGGCGCCCGAACTCCCGCCATTCGCCCATGTTCCAGGCGACGTACAGCAGGATGCCGGCCAGCACCGCCAGCGGCACGTGCAAGGCCAGCGGAGCGGCCAGCAGCACCACGGCCGCCAGCGTCGCCGCGTGCACCAGGCCCGCGATCGGCGTGGTACCGCCGGAGCGCACGTTGGTCACGGTGCGGGCAATGGTTCCGGTGGCCGGCATGCCGCCGAAAAAGGGCGTGATGAAATTGGCGACGCCCTGCGCCATCAGCTCCTGGTTCGGGTCGTGGCGGGGTAGCGTGGTGAGCTGGTCTGCCACCCGGGCGCACAGCAGCGACTCGATCGCGCCGAGCAACGCAATGGTGAGGGTCGGCGTCAGCAGCAGCTTGACCGTGGACCAGGAAAAATCCGGCAGCGCGAATGCCGGCAAGCCGGCCGGGATCGCGCCGAAGCGAGAGCCGATGGTCTCGACGTCGAGGCTGAAATACCAGGCCAGCAGTGTCAGGCTGACCAGCGCCACGATCGGACCGGGCAGGCGCGAGCTGACCTGCGTCGCGCGCCGCATCCCGGGAAAATCAAGGGCCTTGAGCGGCGATGCGGGCCCCCACAGCCTGGGCCACAGGAACAGCCCGCAGACGCAGGTCAGGCCCAGCGCGAAGGCCAGCGGGTTGAAGCTGTCCAGATTCCTGCCCAGCACCTGCAGCTGGGCGAAGAAGTCGGCAGGCATCCTGGCGACGTCCAGTCCCAGCAGGTCTTTCACCTGCGACAGCGCGATCAGCACGGCGATGCCGTTGGTGAAGCCGATGACGATGCTGATTGGCACGTAGCGCACCAGCGTTCCCAGCTTCAGCAGGCCGAGCAGGAACAGCAGGACACCGGCGCAGGCGGTCGAGATCAGCAGGTTGGCCAGGCCGTATCGCTCGACGATGCCGTAGACCACGACGATGAAGGCGCCGGCCGGCCCGCCGATCTGCACGTTCGATCCACCCAGCAGCGAAACCAGCGCGCCGGCGATGATCGCCGTCCAAAGGCCCGCCTCGGGCTTGAGGCCGGAGGCGATGGCGAAGGCCATTGCCAGCGGCAATGCGACGATGCCGACCGTCACTCCGGCGCCCACGTCGGTGGTGAAACGGGCGCGGTTGTAGCCGCGCAGCGCGTCGATCAGCCGGGGTCGGAAGGTGGCGAGCGAGGCCGGCAATTGCATTGCGGGCTATTTTGCATCCGGCATCGGCAGGCGTTTGCTCAGATCGTGCAACAAGGGCCGCAGCGACAGCAGCCACAGGGCGATAGCCAGCGGCACGGTGGTGACGAAGCCCACGAACTTGAAGCCGATCGCGCCGAACAGGCCGCCGGCGAAAAAACAGGCCACCAGCAGCACATGGATGCGCAGCCGCTGGCGGTTGGCCAGCACCGGCGCGCTGTCGTCGCGCGCGTTGACGTACAGCAGTTTGCCCAGCTCGATGCCGATGTCGGTGACCAGGCCGGTCACGTGGGTGGTGCGGATCTCGGCCCGCGAGATCTTGGTGATCACCGCGTTCTGCAGTCCCATGATGAAGCACAGCAGCACCACGGTGAGCGGAAGGAACAGCGTCGTGAAGCCGTCGATCGACGCGCCGGCCAGGCCGAAGACCAGCAGCGCAGCAGACTCCAGCATCAGCGGCAGCCCGTAGGCGCTGCGAAGCCCGCGCCGCAGTCCCCAGTTGACCAGGATGGCGGTGGTCATCGCTCCGCACAGAAAGGCCAGCAGCGCTCCGATAGCCGACACCACCAGCGTCAGCTGGCCCAGCACCAGGTTGTCGGCCACCGAGGACAGCACGCCGGTCATGTGCGAGGTGTACTGGCCGACGGCGAGGAAGCCGCCGGCATTGGCGGCGCCGGCGACGAAGGCCAGCACCGCGCCCAGCCGGACGTTGGCGTGGGGCGTGCGTTCGACGTCGGTCCAGCCGCGAATGGCGGGAAACATGGGTCAGCCGATCGGGCAGCCGCCGGGCGCGGCGCAAGTCATCTCAGCGCTCGGCGCCGGGCAGCACGGCATCCGCCGCTGCGCCGACCGCCTTGCCGGTGATCCTCACGGTGCCGATGGCGGCATCGGCGGCCAGTCCCACGCCCTTCACCGCGATGCTGGCGGCGGTGTCCGCCACCGCGATCACCGCGCACCCGGAGAGCAGGGCGCTCAGGCCGGCTGCCAGGACGAGGCGGGTACGCATGCCGCCAGCTTAGCGCACCCGCATGCCGGGCACCGCGCCCGGCGAGGGCTCCAGCACGTAGATTCCGCCCGCCTTGTCGTTGGCGGCGCTGGCGGCCAGCACCATGCCTTCGCTGATGCCGAACTTCATCTTGCGCGGCGCCAGGTTGGCCACCATCACCGTGAGCTTGCCCACCAGGTCGGCGGGCCGGTAGGCGGAAGCGATGCCGCTGAACACGTTGCGGGTCTTGCCTTCGCCCACGTCCAGCGTCAGGCGCAGCAGCTTGGTCGAGCCTTCCACCGCCTGGCAGTCGACGATCTTGGCGATCCGCAGGTCGATCTTCGTGAAGTCGTCGATCGTGATCGGCGCTGCGATCTCCTCGCCTCCCGGTGGGTCGCTTCCAGCCTCGCTGGCGACAGACGGGTCGGGCAAATCCGCCGGCGCATCGAACAGCGCGTCGATCTGCTTGACGTCGACCCGCTGCATCAGGTGCCGGTAAGGATTGATTTCATGCCCGACGGACAGCTTGACACCGCAGTTGTCCCACAGATGGACGTCGGCAGCGAGCCACTTGCCGACTTCGCCGGCCAGTTGCGGCAGCACTGGCGCCAGCATCACCGTCAGGTTCTTGAACAGGCCGATGGCCGTGGTGCAGACCCGGTGCAGTTCTGCGTCCCGACTGCTGTCTTTCGCGATCAGCCAGGGCGCCTGCTGGTCGACGTACAGGTTGGCCTGGTCGGCCAGGGCCATGATCGCGCGAATTGCCTTGCCGAACTCGCGCGCGTCGTAGAGCGCCTTGACCTCGGCGGCCGCGGCATGCGCCGACTCCAGCAGGGCTTCGGCCTGCGGATCTTCGGGGCCCAGCTTGCCGCCGAAGCGTTTGGTGATGAACCCTGCCGTCCGGCTGGCGATGTTGACGTACTTGCCGATCAGGTCGGCGTTGACCCGCGCCATGAAGTCCTCGGCGCTGAACTCGATGTCCTCGTTGTGCGAGTTGAGCTTGGCGGCAAGGTAGTAACGCAGCCACTCGGGATTCATCCCCAGCGACAGGTACTTCAGCGGGTCCAGCCCGGTGCCGCGGCTCTTGCTCATCTTCTCGCCGTTGTTCACCGTCAGGAAGCCGTGGACGAAGATGCTGTCGGGTGTCTTGCGGCCGCTGAACTTGAGCATCGCCGGCCAGAACAACGTGTGGAAGGTGACGATGTCCTTGCCGATGAAGTGAACCTGCTCCAGCGCCGGGTCGGCCAGGTAGGCGTCGAAGTCCTGGCCGCGCCGGTCCAGCAGGTTCTTGAGCGAGGCGAGATAGCCGATCGGCGCGTCCAGCCAGACGTAGAAATA
>JAJAZH010000283.1 GCA_026785815.1 Ramlibacter sp.
CTGCTGGCGTTCACGCTGCAGCCGCTGGTGACGCGGCTGCGCCGGCTGGGCATGGGCCGCGGCGGTGCGGTCACGGTGGTGACCACTCTGGTCACCGGGCTGCTGCTGGCTTTCGTGTTCGTCACAGGCAGCCAATTGGTGACGTTGGCCAACAACCTGCCAAGCTACAAGTCCAACCTGGAACAGAAGATCCGGTTTTTGAAAGCGTCGGTTTCTGGTGGCGGCGCCCTGGACAAGGCGTCGGTCGCGCTGCGCGACCTGAACCGGCAGATCAACGCCGCCGGTCCGCCCGAGCCTGCGGTGGTGGTGGCGCCGGGGCGCGCCAAGCGCCAGGACCCGGTGACGGCGCCGGTGACAGCGCCAGTGCCGGTGCAGGTGGTGGCGCCCGACGCCAGCCCGATGCAGGTCGCCGCGGACCTGCTGGGACGCAGCCTGGCGCCGGCCGGACTGATCGGTCTGGTGTTCATCTTCATGGTGTTCATCCTGCTGGAGCATGAACACCTGCGCGACCGGCTGATACGCCTGATGGGCGGCAGCGACATGAACCTCACC
Organism: Ramlibacter sp.; assembly: GCA_026785815.1. Classification (GTDB taxonomy): domain Bacteria; phylum Pseudomonadota; class Gammaproteobacteria; order Burkholderiales; family Burkholderiaceae_C; genus Ramlibacter. The sequence continues at coordinate 553 of JAJAZH010000283.1, forward strand.
ACCGAAGCCATGAGCGAGGCCGGCGACCGGGTCAGTCGCTACCTGGCGTTGCAGGTGCTGGTCAACGTCAGCTTCGGCGTGCCGATCGGCATCGGCCTGTACCTGATCGGCGTGCCCAATGCCGTGCTCTGGGGCGTGCTGGCAACTGTCCTTCGCTTCGTGCCCTATGTCGGGCCGGTGATCGCGGCGCTGTTCCCGGCCGTGATGGCGGTGGCCGTCGATCCGGGCTGGAGCATGCTGGGGTGGACGCTGGCGCTGTTCGCGGTCTCCGAAGTGCTGAACAACAATGTCGTCAAACCCTTGCTGTACACCAGCTCCACCGGGCTGTCGGCGATCGCGCTGATCGCGGCAGCGGTGTTCTGGACCACGCTTTGGGGCCCGGCCGGCCTGTTCCTGTCGACTCCGCTGACCGTCTGCCTGGTGGTGGTGGGACGGTACGTGCCGCAGCTGCACTTTTTGTACCTGCTGCTGGGGAATGCGCCCGCCCTGACGCCGCCCGAGCGGTTCTATCAGCGGATGCTGGCCGGCGATGCGCTGGAAGGCGCCGAGATCGGCGTCGAGTACGCGGCGGCACATGGCATCGAGCGCTTCCATGAAGAGGTCGCGCTGGTCGCGCTGCAACTGGCGGAGTCCGACCGCCGGCGAGCGGTGCTGTCGACCGAGCGGGCCGAAGCGGTGAACAGCACCATGCGCGAGGTGCTTTCCCGCATCCAGGACTTCCAGGACCCGCGGCCGGCCATCGAACGCGCGACCGGCGGCGAAGGCGATGAGCGCTCGGTGCTGTGGGGCGAAGCAGCGGTGCTTTGCGTGGGCGCACGCACCCCACTCGATACGGCACTGGCGGCGCTGCTGGCCCAGGCGCTGCAATACCGGGGCATCGACGCCTGGGCCACGCCGTCCGCGACGCTGGCCAGCGATGGCATCAAGCTGGTGGGCAACTCGCTGGAATTGATCGTGCTGGCCCAGCTGTCCGACACCGGCGGCATCCACGTCCAGCAACTGTGCCGGCGCTTGCGCAAGCACAGCGGCGCGCGGCTGCTGCTGACCATCCTGGAGCGGCCGGGGACGCAACGCGGTCCGGAATCGGTGGTCCAGGATGTGGCCGATGGCCTGGTCAGGTCGTTCGAAGAGGCCTTGCAGTGGACCGACGAGCGGGCTCGCACGTCGATCGAAGCGCCGATGACGCCGGCACCGCTGGCGCAGCACGAGGACGAGCGGCTGCAGGCGCTGGTCCGCACCAGGCTGCTCGACACGCCCGCGGAAGACGTGTTCGACCAGATGACGCAGGAACTGAAGGAAGCCTTCGACGCACCGATCGCGATGCTGTCGCTGGTGGATGGCGATCGCCAGTTCTGGAAGTCGACGGCCGGTCTGCCCGCGCACCTGTGCGAGACGCGCGAGAGCCCGCGCTCGACCTCGATCTGCGGTCACGTGGTGGCGGCCAACAAGCTGCTGGTGGCCGAGGACACCTGGCGCGACGCCCGCTTCGCCAACAATCCCCTGCTGCGGGAACAGGGCATCCGCTTCTACGCCGGGGCGCCTCTGCGCAGCCGCGACGGCCTGGCGATCGGTTCGCTGTGCGTGATGGACGTGCGGCCGCGCAAGATCACCAAGGCCGAAGAGGCGCTGCTGGTGCTGTCGGCGCAGCGGGTGATGCTCGAGATCGAGAGCCGCGGCGCCGCCGACCTGGCCGAGCCGCAAGCCGTTCCCGGTTGACGTTCCCGGTTGATTGCGCGGGCAGTTATGCTTGCGCCATGACAGTCCGTGAGATCCTCAAGATGGGCGACCAGCGCCTGCTGCGCGTCGCCAAACCGGTCGAACACTTCGACTCTGACGAGGTGCATCTGCTGGTCTCCGACATGTTCGACACCATGCACGCGGCCAATGGCGCCGGGCTGGCGGCGCCGCAGATCGGGGTCGACCTGCAACTGGTGATTTTCGGCACCGGCGCCGCCAATGTGCGCTATCCGGATGCGCCGCCGATACCGCGCACGGTGCTGCTGAACCCCGTCATCACGCCGATCGGCGCTGTCGAGGAAGACGACTGGGAGGGCTGCCTGTCGGTGCCCGGCCTGCGCGCGGTGGTGCCGCGCTGGGCCAGCATCCGCTACCAGGGCTTCGACCAGTACGGCGACGCCATCGACCGGACCGTGGATGGCTTCCACGCGCGCGTGGTCCAGCACGAATGCGACCACCTGATCGGCAAGCTGTATCCGATGCGGGTGCGCGATTTCACACGCTTTGGCTTCACCGAAGTGTTGTTTCCGGGACTGGACGCCAACTCCGACGACTGAGCCCGTTGCGGCGGCCTACACTGGCCCATGCTCCACCAGTCAGCGCCGGCAGCGGCTCTTCGCGCTCCGTCCCCTGGCTACCAGGTCAAGCTCGAAACCGTCACCGGCAGCGGCGCCGACCTGACGCTGCGCTCGTTGCTGGACCGGGTCCAGTTCCACGATCCCGAAGGCGACGCCGAGCGGGCCGGCATCCCGCCCGCTTCGTGGCCGCTGTTCGGATTGCTGTGGCCGTCGGCGCAGGTGCTGGCCGGCGTGATGGCGGGCTTCGAGATCGAGGGCAAGCGGATGCTGGAACTGGGCTGCGGCCTGGCGCTGGCCAGCCTGGTGGTGCACCGGCGCGGCGGCGACATCACGGCCACCGACTGCCATCCGCTGGCCGCCGAGTTTCTTGCGCACAACCTCAAGCTCAACCAGTTGCCGGCGATGAACTACATGCATGCGCACTGGAGCGAACCCAACCCCTTGCTGGGACGCTTCGACGTCATTATCGGCAGCGACGTGCTGTACGACCGCGACCAGCCGCACGCGCTGTCGCGGTTCATCGAGCGGCATGCGCAACCGCAGGTCGAGGTGCTGATTGTCGACCCCAGCCGTGGCAACCAGAACAGCTTCAGCCGGATGATGACCGGCCTGGGTTTTTCGCATCAAGCCAGGCAGGTGCGTTGCCTTCCCGATGGGGTTGCGTTCAAGGGCCAACTGCACCGCTACGGCCGCACCGCTACGGCCGCACCGCGTAGCTGATAGACTTTCGGGCATGTGTTCCCGTGTCCTGTCGCTCGTCGTTTCGATCATGCTGCTGCTGTCCAGCGTCATGGCGAACGCGCCAGCCAGCGCTGCGCTGCAGCAGCATCCGCTCGCGGCGCTCGCAGTGAGCGACCAGGCGCCCGGCGAACTGCCAGTCGGCGAACCCGCAGGCCACGACCAGTTCGAGTCCCTGTTCGATATTCCTGACCAGCTTGAAGGCCCGCCCGCCCCGCATGGCGCTTCACTGCCGGCCTGGCGCATGGAGCCGCACCTGGCCGCGAGCCCGACCCATCCCCACCTCGAGGGGCTGCAACGGCCCCCGCGCGCGTCCGGCCGTTGCGCCTGATCCCGCCGCCGCGGCCCTCGCGGCCTTCTGGTCTTTTTACTTGAACGAAAGCGCGTCCCGGCCCGGCCGGAGTGCGAACCCACCGCATGGAATTCCTGCTCGACCCCAACATCTGGATCGCGTTCGCGATGCTCACGGCCCTGGAAATTGTCCTGGGCATCGACAACATCATCTTCATCTCGATCCTGGTGGGCCGGTTGCCGCCCGAGCTGCGCGACAAGGCCCGGCGGCTCGGGCTCGGGTTCGCGATGGTGTCGAGGCTGGCGCTGCTGTTCACGCTCAGTTGGGTGATGGGCCTCACCGCCGATCTCTTCAGCGTACTGGGGCACGGCATCAGCGGACGCGACCTGGTGCTGCTGTTCGGCGGCCTGTTCCTGCTGTACAAGGCATCGCACGAGATCTTCGTCGAGGTCGAGGCGCGCGAGTTGGATCACGCTCCGGTGAGCGATGAAGCAGCGGTGAAGGCGGCCGGCCGCAAGCTGTTCTGGTCCATCATCGGCCAGATCGCGGTGATCGACATCGTGTTCTCGCTCGATTCCGTGATCACTGCCGTCGGCATGGTCGATGAGATCGGCGTCATGGTGGCCGCCGTCGTCACCTCCGTGGTCGTGATGCTGGTGGCGGCCAAGCCGATCGGCGACTTCGTCGACAGCCATCCCTCGGTCAAGGTGCTGGCGCTGGCCTTCCTGGTGATGGTGGGCATGGCGCTCACCGCCGAAGCGTTCGACCAGCATGTGCCCAAGGGCTACATCTATGCCGCGATGGCGTTTTCGCTGGCGGTCGAGGCGCTCAACCTCCGGGCCCGCGCCAAGCGCCGGGCCCTCCCGCCGCAAGGCGAGGCCCAATGATCTTTCCGTTTTCCCTTCACATTTCCACTAGGAGCTTTCAATGAACCAGGACATTCGAACCTTTCCCGCCGGCGCAGCGAGCGGCGTTGTTTCCGTCGAACGCAACCGCGTGCTGCGCAACACCTACTGGCTGCTGGCCCTGTCGATGGTGCCCACCGTGCTGGGCGCCTGGATCGGCGTCAGCACCGGCATCGCCAGCGCCCTGACGCCGGGCGTCGGCCTGGTGGTGTTCCTGGCCGGCGCGTTCGGCTTCATGTACGCCATCGAGAAGACCAAGAATTCGGCTGCTGGGGTGCCGATGCTGCTGGCCTTCACCTTCTTCATGGGGGTGATGCTCTCGCGCCTGGTTGGCACCGTGTTGGGCATGACCAACGGCGCCAGCCTGATCATGACGGCCTTCGCCGGCACGGGCGCCGTCTTCCTGGGCATGGCGGCGCTGTCGTCGGTCATCAAGCGCGACCTGAGCGCGATGGGAAAGTTCCTGTTCATCGGCGCCATCCTGGTGCTGGTGGCCGGCATCGCGAACGTCTTCATCCAGTCGGGCGCGCTGATGATCACGTTGTCGGTGCTGGTGATCGGCATCTTCTCGGCCTTCATCCTGTACGACCTGAAGCGTGTGCGGGACGGCCAGGAGACCAATTACATCAGCGCCACCCTGGGCGTCTACCTGAGCGTGTACAACGTATTCCAGGCGCTGCTGATGCTGCTTGGCATCGGCGGCGGCCGCGATGAGTGATTGCTGTCGTCAAGGGCGTCATGCGATCACCGTGATCGGCTCGAGCTCGTCCCCGGTCGTCAGGATCCGGCCGATCACCCCCGTGTGTGGATAGCCAGCGGCGATCAGCGCCTGCACGCAGTCATGCGCCCGTTAGGCCGGCACGCTGGCCCGCA
>JAJAZH010000284.1 GCA_026785815.1 Ramlibacter sp.
CCGGGCGGCTTGCACCTGATGCTGATGGACCTGAAACAGCCGCTGCCCGTGGGCAGCAGCGTGCCTTTGATCCTGGTGCTCAAGGACGGCCGCGGCGTGGAAAGCCGGGTCCGAACCCGGCTGCTGGTCTCGACGTCAGCTCCACCTGCCGCTGCTCCGGCCAGCGCGGTTGTTGCGCCCCCGAACCAGCGCTAGCGCTTGCGGGGGTTTCAGCGCGGGCCGGCCTGGCCTTGCGGTAAGCTGTCATTCACCCTTTCCCAGGAGCGCGTCATGAGTGAGCAACAGAATTTTGGCTTCGGCAAATTCGTTCCGGGGTTCGACTTCCTGCAGAACCTGTCCAAAGGTGCAAGCCAGTCGCAGTCCGCGTTACCGACGCTCTCCAGCTGGGTGGCACCGACCCTCAATGTCGAAGAGCTGGACAAGCGCATCAGTGAACTGAAGGCGGTCCATTTCTGGCTGGACCAGAACTCGAAGGCGCTGGGCGCGACGATCCAGGCCCTCGAGTTGCAGAAGATGACGCTCGCGACGTTGAAGGGGATGAACTTCAACATGGCGCAGATCGCGGAGGGGCTGAAGCTCAAGCCGGCGGCCAAACCAGCGGCGGGCGAGCCGGCGAGCATGGCCGATGCCGCCAGCGAAGCGGTGGCGAAAGCGCGAGCCGGCAAGAAAACCGGTGATGGCGGCGCGAACAAGTCTGCTGCGGCTGGCGTGGTCGATCCGATGCAATGGTGGGGCGCGCTCACGCAGCAGTTCCAGGAAATCGCAGCTGGCGCGATGCGCGAGACGGCGGCCGACCCGATGCACACCGGGACCGGGAACGGCGCCGGTTCAGGCAAGGCTGCCCCGGCGGCAAAGACCACCAGTCGAAAAGCCGCGGGCAAGAGCCGTCCTCGCAGCCGCTGAAACCGAGACCGCAGGAGCGCGATGAAGCTGTTTCCCTATGGCCATGCCACGCATCCGCAGTGGCAGATGGCCGCCGCGCTGGTGCTGGCCCAGCTTCGCGCGCAGATGGCCCGACCCGACCATGCTGCCTCGCCGACCCTTGGCCTGCTGTATGTGACCGACCACTTTGCCGGCGCAGCGCAGGACATCCTCGATCACTTCAGCGCCGAACTGCGCGAGGTCACCGACTGGTCCGGCACCGTCGGCATCGGCATCGCATCGAACAACGTGGAGTACTACGATGAGCCGGCGCTGGCTGTGATGCTGTGCGACCTGCCGTCCCATCACTACCGGGTGTTCTCCGGCGTTGCTCCGCTCGGTGTCGGCGAAGGCATGGGTTTCGAGCCGCACACGGCGCTGGTGCACGCCGATGGCACGACGCCCGATGTGGCCGAACTGATCGCGGAAATGGCTGCGCGCACCAGCACGGGCTACCTGTTCGGCGGGCTGGCGTCCAGCCGCAACGGCGCGGTGCAGTTCGCGGTCGGCGGCAACGGCAACATCAAGGGCCACGGCGCCGCCGGCGGCGTGTTTCGCGGCGGCCTGTCCGGCGTCGCCTTCAGTGAGGATGTGGCGCTGGTTTCGCGCGTGACCCAGGGTTGCCAGCCGATCGCGCCGCAGCGGATCGTCACCGCCTGCGATGGGCATGTGCTGACCGAACTCGATGGCCAGCCGGCGCTCGACGTGCTGCTCAAGGACCTCGGCATCACGCTCGACCAGCCGCAGGCCGCGATGACCCGGCTGCGCGCGACGCTGGTCGGCTTGACCGAAGCCGGCAGCGATGCCGTCGGCCGCACCGGGAACTTCGGCGCCGACGTCACCGTGCGCCACATCATCGGGCTTGACCCGGCGCGCCGTGGCGTGGCGATCGCGCAGCAGGTCACACCCGGGATGCGCATCGCTTTCTGCCAGCGTGACGTGCAAGCCGCGCGCGCCGACCTGATGCGCATCTGCGCCGAAATCCGCGAAGAACTGGAGCCCGAGGAGATGCCGCAAGCGGTTGCAGCGGCGCTCGCGCCCCGGCACGCCCTGGCCGCGCCCAACCCCGAAAGGCGCATCGCCGGCGCGGTCTACGTGAGCTGCGCCGGCCGGGGCGGACCCCATTTCGGCGGACCGAGCGCGGAGCTGCAGATCGTGCGCCACGCACTGGGCGACGTGCCGCTGGTCGGTTTCTTCGCCGGCGGCGAGATCGCCCGCCATCACCTGTATGGCTACACTGGCGTCTTGACCGTTTTCAGATCTCATTCCAACTGACGCCGCATGGCACCGGAATCTTCAAGCCGGATTCCCGGCATCTGGAACGGGGTGGCCTGGGCCCTGGACCGCCATGTCGGCAGCCGCGGCTCGCGCCTTCGGCTCGGGCTGCGCGCGGTCCGTGCCGCCCTGTGGCATGGCAAGGCGATGCGGCGCTGGATGGCGATGGTGTTCGAGCTGCGCTCGCGCGGCATCGTGTCGGACCTTCCTGGCGAATACTTGCGTGCCATCCGACCGTATGTCCACGGCGGCATCGGCATCAGCACCCGGGTGGTGCAGCTGATCGATCATGCCGACTGGCTCGAGACGGCATTGAAGCCGGCAGCCTTCGAGCGGATCACTTCGGGCCGGCCCCTGATCGTGGCGACACTGCCGCCGCCGCGCGGCTGCGAGTACATGCGGCTGCAGCTTCAGCGCTCGCCGCCGCAAAGCCCGGAAGGCGACCTGATGCTGACGCTGGTGCTGCAGCGCTCGGTCGATGTGCAGCAGAAGGCGGCCCCGGTCGAAGCCGCGACCCTGGCCTTCAGCCGCTTCCGCATTGACGGCCAGAGCTGCTTCGTGATCGGCGGCGTGCGCGGTCAGCGACACCCGGTGCTCAGGCTGTCTCCCACCGAGCTGGCGCAAGCCCTGAGCGGCTGGAAGCCGCCGGTGCTGATGGTGCGCGTGGCCCAGGAGCTGGCGCACTTCTGGGGCCTGCGGCTGGTCGGACTCGATCCGCAGGCGCACCCGCTGCGGGACTGGCCGTACCGGTGGAGCCGGCGCCATCGCGAAACCAGCGACCAGATCGAGAAGAGCTACGAGGCCATCTGGAAGCACTTCGACGCCCGCCGCGGCGACCATGGCTGGATGGTGCTGCCGCTCAATTCGGACGACAAGCTCAGCGCGACCGCGCTGTCGCCGGAGAAGCGGGCG
>JAJAZH010000285.1 GCA_026785815.1 Ramlibacter sp.
CAAGCCGGTCGACAACATCGGTGAGAAGACCTTCCCGAACGGCTACGCGAATTACGCCAACCAGCACGTCTACGGCCTGTCGATCCCGGGTTGCACCACCGCGGGCAAGGTGTTCGTCGGCCAGCGCAAGGAACCCTTCTACATTGCCGTCGGCAAGATCTTCGACCTGATCAACCTGAACCCGCTGGGCGCGGAAACCGGCGGCAACAACAACGATCTTGAAGGCAAGAACATCAGCACGCTGGCGCTCGAGATTCCGATCAACTGCCTGACCACCGGGGCCGATCCCGTCATCGGTGCCTACACGAGCGCAAGCGTCCGCCAGACCCGGATCGTGAACGGCGCGCCCGCCACAGGCCTGGGTAACGCGAGCCGTGAAGGCGGCCCCTGGACTCAGGTGTCGCGCCTGGGCAATCCGCTGGTCAACGAAGTCGTGATCGGCACCCAGGACAAGGACAAGTTCAACGCGTCCCGTCCGAAGGATGACGCCGCCAAGTTCGCCGACTACGTCACCAACCCGACGCTGCCGGCCCTGATCGAGACGTTGTTCCCGGCTGCCAAGGCACCGACCAACTTCCCGCGCACGGACCTGGTGACGGTGTTCCTGAAGGGCATCGAAGGCGTGAACCAGCCGAAGGCCATCGGCTCCAACCTGGCCGAAATGATGCGTCTCAACACCTCCATCGCCCCGACGGCGGCAGGTGCGCAGAACGTGCTGGGCGTGGCAGGCGGCGATCTGGCCGGCTACCCGAACGGCCGCCGTCCTGGCGACGACGTGGTGGACATCTCGCTGCGGGTCGCCATGGGCGCTCTGTGCGTGCTCACCGAGGCCAGTGACAAGTTCAAGCTTGGCTGCAAGCCTTCCGATGCTCCGGCTGGCGGACTGCCGTTCACCGACGGCGTGCGCAAGAGTGCCGGCAACTTCGGCTCGACCTTCCCGTACCTGACGACGCCGCTGCCGGGCAACTTCAATCCGGCGCCTGCTGCCGGAACCACCTTCCCCTAAGCCCACAGAGAGACCAACATGAAAAAGATGCTTGGAATCGCCTTCGCCAGTGCCGCAGTGCTGGCGCTGGCAGCCTGCGGATCGAGCGGGGGCGACGACGCTCCGGCCGCACCGTCGGCCCCCGTGGTGACGACGGACATCCCGTCGTCGGCAACCGAAAACGCGGCTGGCCTGCTGGCGTTCGCCAACGCGCAGATCGGTACTTCGAGCGACAGCAGCGAGCCGATCCTGGTCGGCGACGCGACGCTGCCGGTCGACGACACGACCGAAACCAGCTTGTAGGCCTGAACGCAATCGGGTGAAAACCTGCCTGCAACGTAACGCCGCCGGGGTGCTTCTCGCCCTGGCGGCGTTTTCTCTTGGCGCCGACGCGCATGAGTTCTGGCTCGACGCGTCGCCTTCCCGTCCCGCGCCTGGCGCGCCGGCGGTGCTGACGTTGAACGTCGGCGAATATTTCATCGGCGAGCGGGTCGGGGTCACCACCGCCCACGCCGTTTCCCTGCGCGTGCTTTCGGCAGGGAAAGAAGCGGACCTGGGCCGGCTGGTGCCGACCGGTCCATCGATGCTGCCTTCGCTTCCGGTCACTTTCGACCGGGCCGGCAGCCATGTGCTGGCTTATGAAAGCCGGCCCAGCACGGTCGTTCTGGCGGCCGACAAGTTTCACGCCTACCTGCACGACGAAGGGCTGGATGCGATCGTCCGCCAGCGCGAGGCAGCAGGCAGCGCCGCCACGCCTGGGCGCGAGCGGTTCCGCCGCAGTGCCAAGGCCTTGCTGGCGGTCGGCGGCAAGGCCGACGGCGCGTCGACTCGGGTTGCGGGGCAGCGCCTGGAGATCATTCCGCTGACCGATCCGTTGAGTGCTGCCGCCGGCGACACCGTCCGGTTCTCGCTGCGCTTCGAGGGCCGGCCGCAACCCGGGGTGCTGGTCAAGGCCTGGCACCGGGGCGCGCAGCAGACCACCGTGTTGCGCGCCACCACCGATGCAAGCGGGATGTTTTCGCTGGCATTGCCGTTTGGCGGGGTCTGGATGCTGAACGCGGTCCACATGGTCGCCGCCACCGACTCCCCGGAAATCGACTGGGACAGTTTCTGGAGCAGCCTGACTTTCGAGCTGCGAGCGCGCAAGTAAGGCGCCCGCTCTGCGCCGATCCGGACTACTCTGGCGCCGGCATCGAAGCGCGCGCCGTGATGGCCTGCGCTGCAACCGGCATCAAGCGGGCGAGGGCATCGCGCTCCCGCTCGGTCGGGTGCCGAATCTGGCGAAAGTAGCTGCCGAAGGTGCCGAGCACCCGGCCCTGCGGCGTCTCGACCACTTCGCCGGTCGCGGCCGCGGCGCAGCAGGTGCCGACGTCGGCATCCGGCTTCAGGCGATCGATGGCGTCTAGGTCGTCGGCCGGGAGGCTGGGGGAGGCGCCGTTGCGCAGCAGGCCGTCGCGGTCCAGCCCCAGGAAAGCCCGCCGGCCCGCGAGGAGAAACGTGATGTGCGGCGGACGCTCATCGTCGAAAAGCAGTCGGCACCATCCGGGGTTGGGCTGCGCGCGCAGTACCCAGGCTCGACTGCAGGCCAGGGCCCGCGTGCTAAGCTGGCCGCCCTCTTTTGCCATTGAGCGAGACCCCATGCCCGGACTGTTGCCCAACGTCGATCCCGACGGCCTGCTTGAATTTTCCGTGGTCTATACCGACCGCGCGCTCAACCACATGTCGCGCAGCTTCCAGGGCGTGATGAAGGACATCTCCTCGGTCCTGAAGGACGCCTACCAGGCCCGCTCGGTCGCCCTGGTCCCCGGCAGCGGCACCTTCGGCATGGAAGCGGTGGCGCGCCAGTTCGCCGGTGGCAAGGACGTGCTGGTGATCCGCAACGGCTGGTTCAGCTACCGCTGGTCGCAGATCTTCGACATGGGCCAGATCCCGTCCTCGACCACCGTGCTGAAGGCCCGCCGCGCCGGCACGGGCCCGCAGGCGCCCTGGGCGCCGGCTCCGATCGCCGAAGTGCAGGCCGCCATCCGCGGCAGCAAGCCCGCCGTGGTGTTCGCGCCGCACGTGGAAACCGCCGCCGGGATGATCCTGCCGGACAGCTACCTGCGCGCCGTCGCCGATGCCGTGCACGCCGTGGGTGGACTGTTCGTGCTGGACTGCATCGCCTCGGGCGCGATGTGGGTCGACATGCAGGCCACCGGTGTCGACGTGCTGATCTCCGCACCGCAAAAGGGCTGGAGCAGCTCGCCCTGCTGCGCCATGGTGATGCTGAGCGAACGCGCCCGCGCCGCCATCGACTCGACCGCCAGTTCCAGCTTCGCCTGCGACCTGAAGAAATGGCTGCAGATCATGGAGACCTACGAAGGCGGCGGCCACGCCTACCATGCGACGCTGCCGACCGACGCGCTGACCCGGCTGCGGGAAGTCATGATCGAAACCCAGGCCTACGGCTTTGCCAAGGTGCGGGCCGAGCAGGAAGAGCTCGGGCGCAAGGTGCGGGCCCTGTTCGAGTCGCGCGGCCTGGCCAGCGTTGCAGCCGACGGCTTCCAGGCGCCGGGCGTGGTGGTGAGCTACACCAGCGACCCCGAGATCCAGTCCAGCCGCAAATTCCTGGCTGAAGGCCTGCAGACCGCCGCCGGGGTGCCGC
>JAJAZH010000286.1 GCA_026785815.1 Ramlibacter sp.
CGAACAGCTCGTCGAGTTCTTCGCTGACCACCAGCACTGCGCAACCGGCGTCGCGCAGCGCCAGGATGGCGCCCCGGATCTGGGCCGCGGCGCCGACGTCGACGCCCCAGGTCGGCTGCGAGACGATCAGCAGCCTGGGGTTGGCATCGATCTCGCGCCCGACGATGAATTTCTGCAGGTTGCCGCCCGACAGCGAGCGGGCCGCCGCATCGGGTCCGCCAGCCTTGACGTTGAAGCGAGAAATCACGCCTTGCGCCTGCTGTCGCAGCGCCTTGACGTCGATCCAGCCGCTGCCGTGAACGGCCTCGGTGCGGGTCAGCATCAGGTTGTGCGCCAGGCCCAGGGTCGGCACCGCGCCGCGCCCCAGCCGCTCCTCCGGCACGAAATGCACGCCGAGATGACGCCGATGCGCCGGCCCGAGGCGGCCGGCGTCCTGGCCGAACACCCGGACCATGGCCGGCTCCGCCCTTGTGTCCTCGCCGGACAGCGCATAGAGCAGTTCCCGCTGGCCGTTGCCCGAAACGCCGGCGATGCCGACCACTTCGCCGGCGCGCACTTGCAGCGACACCCCGTCCAGGTCGACCCCGAACGGATCGGCCCGGCGCATCTGCAACTGCTCGACCCGCAAGACGACCTCGCCCGCCGCGACCTGGTGATGCGCGAGCGCCGGCGGCTCGGCGCCGATCATCATCCGCGACAGCGACGCATTGCTCTCCTGCTGCGGATTGCAGTTGCCGGTCACCACGCCACCGCGCAGCACCGTGCAGGCGTTGCACAGCTCGCGGATCTCGTGCAGCTTGTGGCTGATGTACAGGATGCTGCAGCCCTGCGCGGCAAGCATCTTCAGCACGATGAACAGCTTCTCGACCGCCTGCGGCGTCAGCACCGAGGTCGGCTCGTCGAGGATCAGCAGCTTCGGGTCGGTCAGCAAGGCCCGGATGATCTCGACCCGCTGCATCTCGCCGACCGACAGCGTGTGGACCGGCCGTCCGGGGTCGATCTCCAGCCCGTACTCGCCGGCCTTGTCGGTGATGCGCGCGCTCACCTGCGCCAGCGACAGCCGCTGGTCCAGGCCCAGCCAGACGTTCTGCGCCACCGTGAGCGTGTCGAACAGGCTGAAGTGCTGGAACACCATGCTGATGCCCAGCGCCCTGGCCTGCTGCGGATTGCGCAAAGCGACCGGCTGGCCGTTCCACAGCAGGGTTCCGGCGTCGGGCTTGACCGAGCCGTAGATGATCTTCATCAGCGTCGACTTGCCGGCGCCGTTCTCGCCCAGCACCGCGTGCGTTTCGCCCGGCAACACCGTCAGCGACACGCCGTCGTTGGCCACCACCGCCGGATAGCGCTTGGTGATGCCGGTGAGCTGGAGCCGGGGAGCCATTTTTTTATCCGTCATTGCGGACCTGATCCGCAATCCATGGATCCCGGGTCAGGCCCGGGATGACGACCGATGCGCTCATGGTGCCCGCAGCGATTGCGCCACCGAACGAACCTGCGCGCGCAGCCACTTGGCCGACGCCGAGGCGAGGCTGCGCTCGTGCCACAGCTGGTAATAGGTCAGCTGCGGAAACGCAATCGGACAGTCGAGGATCTTCACCGGCAGCCGCGCGGCATAGCGCTCGCAGAACTGTCTGCCGGTCGTCAACACCAGCAGGCTGGAAGCAACCATCGCCGGCAGCAGGCTGAAATGGGCGCAGCGGGCCGTGATGTTGCGCGCCAGGCCAAGGCTCGCCAGGTGCTCGTCGATCACGCCGAGCGCGCCGGGGTGGGTCGGGGTCGGCGCCACGTGCTCGGCCGCCAGCTAGTCCGGCCCGCTCCAGCCGCGCCGCGCCGCCGGATGGTCCTGCGCCACCAGGCAGGCCACGTCGTCGGTGAACAGTTCGCTGCGATGCAGCTCGTCGGGCGGCTGCAGCCAGTTGCCGATCACGACATCGATCGCACCCTGCCCCAGGTGCGCGTGGTAGTCGGAGTCGCCGGACAGCGGATGGATCTCGATGCGCGTGAGTGGCGCCTCGACCTTCAGTCGGGCCACCAGCCGGGGCAGGAACTGCGGGTCGAGGTAGTCGCTGGCCGCCAGCCGGAAGGTCTGCGTCGCCGTCAGCGGATCGAACCCACGCGCGTCGCTGAACAGCACTTCGGCCGCGCGCAGGATGCTCGATGCGGGTTCCACCATGCGCAGGCCGGCGTCGGTCGGCACCATCCCGGGGCCGGAGCGCACCAGCAACGGATCGCCGGCCAGTTCGCGCAGGCGCTTGAGCGCGGCGGAGACGGCCGGCTGGTGCATGCCCAGGCGCAAGGCGGCGCGGGAAACACTGCGTTCTGTAAGCACGGTGTGCAAGACCCTGATGAGGTGAAGGTCGATCTTGTCGAAAAGCGCTTGATCTCTCATACCGGGGGCTGCATTCTTCCCATATGGCATTGCTTATGCTGCGGTGCGAAGGGCGGCACTACCCTTGTTTTCCAGGCGCCTGACGCCGAACCTTCCAGAGCACCCGAGTCCATGCAAACCAGCGTTCTTCGATTCATCCGCCGCGGCCAGCCGGTGTCGCTCGGCAATGTACCACCCGATCGCACGCTGCTGGAAGTGCTGCGTGAGGACCTGGGCGCGACTGGCACCAAGGAGGGCTGCGGAGAAGGCGACTGCGGCGCGTGCACCGTGGTGCTGGGTGAGTTGACACAAGCGTCACCGGGCCAGGTCGCGGGCGACAGCATCACGTACCGCGCCATCAACAGCTGCATCCGGCTGGCGCATTCGGTCGACGGCATGGCGCTGTGGACCGTGGAAGACCTCGCCGGCGCTGACGGCACGCTGCACCCGGCCCAGGAAGCGATGGTCCGCTGCCACGGCTCGCAGTGCGGCTTCTGCACGCCCGGCTTCGTGATGAGCCTGTTCGGCATGTACCAGAAGTACATTGCCCCCACGCTTGTCACACCGTGGACTTCGCTGCCCCCCGAGGGGGCCTTCGCGCCTCGGGGCGGCCCAGCGGCGCTCACTGCCAGTGCTGCTCTCATTACCCGCGAGCTGGCGCAGGAAGAACTGTCCGGCAACCTGTGCCGCTGCACCGGCTACCGGCCAATCTTTGACGCCGCGCAGCAGATGGCGGAGCTGCCGGCGGTGAAGGTCGACGAAGCGGTGTTGGTGCGGATGCTTGGTCAATTGAAAACCGTCGGCAAGGAAAGCAGGACCGCCCCATCCGTTGGGCAAGCGCCGGCCTATCTGCTGCCCAGCAGCTTGCACGAGTTGCTCGCCGCCCGCGCCGCAAACCCCAAGGCACAGATCGTTGCCGGTTGCACCGACGTCGGCCTCTGGGTGACCAAGATGCACATGCAGTTCGACTGCGTGCTCGACCTCACGCAGGTCGTGGAGCTGCAACGCATCGAGCGCCACGACAGCCACATCGCCATCGGTGCTGCCGTGACGCTCACCGCGGCGTTCGCGGCGCTGGTCGAAGAGCGGCCGCAGCTCAAAACCTTCGCCCAGCGCTTTGCCGGACTGCCGGTGCGCAACTCGGGCACGCTGGGCGGCAATGTCGCCAACGGCTCGCCGATCGGCGACTCGATGCCGCTGCTGATCGCCCTTGGCGCCTGCGTCATCCTGATGAGCGTTGGTGGCCACCGGGAGCTGGCGCTGGACCATTTCTACACCGGCTACCGCAAGACTGTGCTGGCGCCGGACGAGGTGCTGGCCTGGATCAAGGTGCCGCGGCCGCTGCCAGGTGAGTTCTTGCGGGCCTACAAGATCTCCAAGCGCTTCGACGACGACATCTCAGCCGTCTGCCTTGTGCTCAACATGACGCTGGATGCCGGACGCGTCGCGAAGATCGGCATCGGTGCCGGCGGCGTGGCAGCGACACCGGTTCGCGCCATCGAGACCGAGTCCTTCCTGACTGGCCGCGAGTGGACCGAGCAGGCAGCGCTCGATGCAGCCCAGGTGCTGCGCGCCGAGTTCCAGCCGATCAGCGACATGCGCGCGTCAGCCGCCTATCGCAGCGAAGTGCTGGCGAACCTGGTGCGACGGTTCTGGCTGGAGAGCCAGGGCATGACGAACATCAACCTGGAACTGGCTGTTGTCCCGGAATCGGCTGTCATCCCGAAGAACGCCGTCATCCCAAAACAAGCCGGCGGCCTCAACAACGCCGTGATCCCCAACGAAGCTGTCATCCCCAACGAAGCTGTCATCCCCAACCAAGCTGTCCCCAACCAAGCTGTCATCCCGGCCTCCGAGCCGGGATCCATGTCCCCGGAGCCCCGGACTGCCGGCCACTCCCGCGACGACGCGGGTCCGGGGAGCCAGTCGTGACCGCCCGCGACCAGGACTTCGACGCCGCAGCGGGAGATGGCCCGGGTGGCCCGGGTGGAGCGGCGGCTGCGGGCGAGCGCAACATCGCGCCGGCGACCTAATCTCCGCACGCGCAATCGACCGGCGGACCGGCGGCCGGCGTCTCGCGCGCCCACTAAAGCGCGCGCGCCCATGTCACGGGGGAAGCGACCTACATC
>JAJAZH010000287.1 GCA_026785815.1 Ramlibacter sp.
GATCGTCACGGACCAGCGCGATGGCGCTGTTCAAGGTGTTGAACAGGAAGTGCGGACGGATGCGGGCCTGCAACTCCGACAGTCGCGCCGCCGTCGCCGCCGGCGTGCGGCCTTTCGCTCGCAGGAACAGGGCAGCCACGAGCAGCGCCGACAGCATCGCTCCGGTGGTTGCGGAGGCCAGCCAGGGCGCGTTCGCGCTGAACCCGGTCATGATGATCAGCCCGCAACCGTAGACACCGGCGACGGCGCCCAAAAGCACCCCAAATCCGACCTGGAGCGGCGCCGACAGGCGTTCCAGCCTTCCCTTGAGGCTGCAGGCGACGATCAGCCAGGCCAACGTGGCGGGAAGCGCGGCAACGGTCAGCACCGACATCCGTGCCAGCCAGTCAACAAACCCGAGTGCGCCGAACATTGCGCCGGTCATCATGGTGGCCTCGACGAACAGCACCGCGCGCATGATCACCCCAACATGACAGGCGTCGAACACGAGCACCGGCGGCGGCCTTTCGCGCAGGACGGGCTCGTCCATGAACGTCGATAAAATTTGCGAGTCTTTCATCTCAATTGGGGTCAGATCCCGATTATTGCCCCATGACCTCCAGCCAACTCGATAAAAAGTCCCAAGCGTGGTCGGCCCTGTTCTCCGAGCCGATGAATGAGTTGGTCAAGCGCTACACCGCCAGCGTCTCTTTCGACAAGCGCCTGTGGCAAGCTGACATCGAAGGCTCGCTGGCGCATGCCGAGATGCTCGCGGCGCAAGGCATCATTTCGGGCCCCGATCATGCCGCGATCGAACGTGGCCTGGCGCAGGTCCGTGCGGAGATCGAGTCCGGCGGCTTCGAATGGAAGCTCGATCTCGAAGATGTCCACCTCAATATCGAAGCCCGCCTGACGCAGCTCGCGGGCGATGCGGGCAAGCGCCTGCATACCGGCCGCAGCCGCAACGACCAGGTCGCCACCGACGTGCGGCTCTGGCTGCGCGGCGAAATCGACCTGATCGCCGCATTGCTGGTCGACCTGCAGCGGGCGCTGGTCGCCATCGCTGAGAAGAACGTGGAGGTGATCCTGCCGGGCTTCACCCATCTCCAGGTCGCGCAGCCAGTCAGTTTCGGCCACCACATGCTGGCGTATGTGGAGATGTTCAGCCGCGACGCCGAGCGCATGCAGGACGTGCGCAAGCGCGTCAACTGCCTGCCGCTGGGAGCCGCCGCGCTGGCCGGCACCAGTTATCCGCTGGACCGCGAACGGGTCGCCCGGACGCTGGCGATGGTGGACGACCAGGGCGCACCCTGCGTTTGCCAGAACTCCCTGGACGCGGTGAGCGATCGCGACTTCGCGATCGAGTTCACCGCCGCGGCCGCGCTGGCCATGATCCACATCAGCCGGCTGTCCGAGGAACTGGTGCTCTGGATGAGCCAGAGTTTCGGCTTCATCGACATCGCCGACAGTTTCTGCACCGGCTCGTCGATCATGCCGCAGAAGAAAAATCCGGACGTGCCGGAACTCGCGCGCGGCAAGACCGGCCGCGTGGTCGGCCATCTGATGGGGCTGATCACGCTGATGAAGGGCCAGCCGCTTGCCTACAACAAGGACAACCAGGAAGACAAGGAGCCGCTGTTCGACACGGTCGATACCTTGAAGGACACGCTGCGGATCTTTTCGGAACTGGTTGGCGGCATCACGGTCAAGCCCCAGGCGATGGAGACGGCGGCGTCGAAAGGCTATGCGACGGCGACCGACCTGGCCGACTACCTGGTCAAGCAAGGGCTGCCGTTTCGCGACGCGCACGAAACGGTGGCACACGCAGTGAAGGCCGCGATCTCGCACCAGGTCGACCTGTCGGAGCTGCCGCTGACGGTGTTGCAGCAGTTCCACCCCGGGATCGGCAAGGACGTGTACGACGTCCTCAGCCTGCGCGGTTCGCTCAATGCACGCAATGTGCTGGGCGGAACGGCGCCGGCCCAGGTGCGCCAGCAGATCCAGCGCCATCGGATCCGGCTGGGCAGTTGAAAGTCAGCGTCAGGACGCCGCAGCCGACATCACGTTGACGCGGATCGCCTCGGACGCCGCGACCGGTTTCTCGCTGAGGTTGTCCAGGAGTTCGAGCCGGATCGCGTACTCTCCCCGCGGCGGGTTGAGCCAGACCTCGGTCTGGCCCTGGCGAAAGTCAAGCACTTCCGCCTTCTTGCCGGGGCGCTCGAGCGTCAGCCGGAAGTGGCCCGTGTCCGCTGCCTTCGCCTGCTGGTGCGCGATGTTGTAGCCGCTGGCGTGGAACTGGACCCGGAACGGGCCCTGGACGCGCTGCTGGTCGGATGGCGACAGGATCTCGACCCGTCGCGCCCCCGTGACCGTGGCCGCAGGAATCTTCTTCTGGGCGGTGACCGTCACCCGCAACGGCTTGCTGTAGACGAAAAAGGGAATGTGACCCTGGTCGGCCAGCAGCAGGTTCAGCTGGTAGGTTCCGGGCTTGAGGTCGACCACCGCTTCCATCTGGCCCTTGCCGAAGTGGATGTACTGCTCGGTGAACGGCAGCGGCTTCTTGAAGTCGAGCGGTAGCGGCTGATTGATCAGCAGGTGATGGTGACCGGCGCGGCCGGCGGTTTTACCGGCGGGCACCAGGCCCCGCATCGCCAGGCCAAAGCGCAGCACGAACGGCGCTTCCCGGCTGTCGCCGTCCTTGAGGTTGGTGAAGTAAGCCTCCGGCTGCCGGTTCGGCGGCGGTTCCACCCAGGGATGGGCCAGGAGTTCCGGCGTGGCTTGTGACGAGGCCAGCGGCGCGGCTTGCGACAAGGCAGCGCCCGCCAAGCTCGTCAAGACCACCGCCAGCAACGAATTGAACAATTTCATAAGAACCTTTGATATTTTTGTAACAAACTGTCTGGTTGGAATATAGACCAACCAGTTCGGATTTTGGTTTCGCTGGTGAAATTTCGGACTGAATCCATGACGAAGTTCATGAACCGAGGGAACCGTCGGGCGTCGCGGAGTGCAGGGCCGCCTCTTGCGCAACCGGCGCCAGGCGTGTCGCTGAACAACGGCACACTGGCGGATCGCAACGGAGGCACCATGAAGATCACCCGGGTCCAGGCCACGCCGCTCAACCTGCCGGTTTCAGTGGCCGGCGCCGGCCAGACCAGAACCACTTCGCTTTCGGTCTGCCTGGTCGATGTCGAAACCGACACCGGCCTGGTGGGCACCGGAATGACGGCAATCACCGAGGAAGAAGTGATCGCCACCGTGGTCAACGACATCGCGGCGCACAGCCTGCTGGGCCTGGACCCGCTGCGCCACGAGCAGCTGTGGGAACGGCTGTACTGGTTGCTGACGCCGCGCGGCCAGTCCGGCTATGCCAGTCACGCCATTGCCGCCATCGACCTGGCCTTGTGGGACCTGAAGGGCAAGGCCTTGGGCCAGCCCTGCTGGCGCCTGCTGGGAGGCGCCCGCAGCCAGGTCCCGGTGTACGCAACCTTCGGCTTCGCCTTCTTCGACCGGGAGCAGCTGGCGCAAGCGGCGCGCAGCTGGGTCGAGCGCGGCTTCCGGCGGCTGAAGATGACGGTCGGACATCATGGCCTGCAGCGGCGGGACGAACCGCGGCCGCTGGACGACGTGATCGCCGAGGATGTCCAGCGAATCCGTGCAGTGCGGGCAGCGGTCGGCCCGGACGTCGAGCTCTACATCGACGCGAACTGCAGCCTGGACTATTTCCACGCCCTGTCGCTGGCACAGCGGGTCGAGCAATACGGGATCAGCTTTTTCGAGGAACCGGTATCGCAGAACGACATCCCCAATCTGGTGAAGCTGCGCGCCAAGACCTCGATTCCACTGGCCGCCGGCCAGAACGAGGGCCTGGCCAGCCGCTTCCGCGACCTGCTGGTGGCGCAGGCGGTCGACGTGGTCCAGCCGAACGCCTGCATCAGCGGCGGCTTCACCCAGTGCAACCGGATCGCGGGCATGGCCCAGGCCTTCAACACGCGGTTCGTCAACGGCGGCGCCTGGCCGCACCACAACATGCACCTGCATGCCGGACTGGCCAACGGTTCGCTGGTCGAATACCACTCGGTGGCGGTGGAGTGCTGCAAGCTGGTGTTCGACGGCCTGACCGAGCCCGTCGACGGCGTGCTGACCTTGCCTGACAGCCCCGGACTGGGCTTCGAGCCGAATCGCGAACGGCTGGCGGAACTTGCCAGGCGCCCCGGCTCGCGCGGGCAGGGCAAGGCCTGAACCGCGCATCCATCGCCCAGGACGGCTGCTGGATCGGTCGGCTGTGCATGCCGATTCGGCAGAACGCTTAGCATCGGGCCAAACGAGGAGACTCCGTGTCCGTCATCACCACCATCGAGGACCTCCGCGTCCTGGCCCAGAAGCGCGTGCCGCGCATGTTCTACGACTACGCCGATTCCGGCTCCTGGACCGAGAGCACCTATCGCGCCAACGAAAGCGATTTCGAACGCATCAAGTTCCGCCAGCGGGTCGCGGTGAACATGGAAAACCGCAGCACACGCACCACGATGGTGGGCCAGGAGGTGGCGATGCCGCTGGCAATCGCGCCGACCGGACTCACCGGCATGCAGCATGCGGACGGCGAGATCCTGGCGGCGCGCGCGGCGAAGAAATTCGGCATCCCGTTCACGCTGTCCACCATGAGCATCTGCTCGATCGAGGATGTGGCCAGCGAAACCGGGGGCCATCCGTTCTGGTTCCAGCTCTACCTGATGCGGGACCGGGAATTCGTCGAGCGCCTGCTCGATCGCGCCAGGGCGGCCAACTGCTCGGCGCTGGTGCTGACGCTCGACCTGCAGATCATCGGCCAGCGGCACAAGGACATCATCAACGGGCTGTCGGCGCCGCCGAAGATGACGATCGCGAACATCCTGAACCTGATGACCAAGCCGGCATGGTGCCTGGGAATGCTGGGCACCCGGCGCCGCAACTTCGGCAACATCTTCGGCCACGTCAAGGGCATCGAGAACCTGGGCTCGCTGTCGGAATGGACGCAGAAGCAGTTCGATCCGCGCGTGTCGTGGGCCGACGTCGCCTGGATCCGCAAACTCTGGGGCGGCAAACTGATCCTCAAGGGCATCCAGGACGTGGAGGACGCGCGCATCGCAGCCGATTCCGGCGCCGACGCACTGATCGTGTCGAACCACGGCGGCCGCCAGCTCGATGGCGCGCCGTCATCGATCTCCGCGTTGCCCGCGATCGTCGAGGCGGTGGGCCGGCGGATGGAAGTCCACATGGACGGGGGCATCCGCAGCGGCCAGAGCGTGCTCAAAGCCTGGGCGCTCGGAGCGCGCGGCACCTATATCGGCCGCTCGATGCTGTACGGCCTGGGCGCGCTGGGCGAAGAGGGGGTGACCAAGGCCTTGCAGATCATCCATCGCGAGCTGGACCTCACGATGGCTTTCTGCGGCCACACCGACATCGACAAGGCCGACCGGACGATCCTGCTGCCTGGAACCTACTGAAGCGCCGGTTCTTACGCGTACTCGCGGGCTGCGGCGGCGTGCGCGCCAATGACCGCCTCGAGTTGCTCGATCAGTGGCTCCGGCAATTCCGCCATCGGCGTTTGCGTCGACAGCCACTGGCACAGGGCGGCGTCCGTGATCTGGGGCAGCACTTCGAAATAAACGCCGTCGGCGCGGTCGCCCGGCGTGGCCGAGTTGCGAAAACGAAAGCCCCCTTTCCAGACTCCGCCACCGGCCGGCGCGTACTTTTCGCGCGCCTGGTACTTGTAGCCGAGCCAATAGGTGCGGACCGCTTTCTCCTTGCGCACCTCGACGACATAGACGTCGCCGCCGGCAGCGGCCTCACTGGCCTCGGGTTCCCTGGACGTGTACGAATGCGGGGTCTTGCGAATCGCCTTGAGGTTGGCTAGCAGGGGGCCCTGCTCGTCGACGATGTGTTTCACGGCATAAGCGGCCAATGGATTTCTCCCGGTAGGCGAGGTGGTCGAACAGGGGACACTATAGGCTCCGGCCGCACGTGGCTCGCCGCTATGCTTGCGGGGTGTCCAGCGTCCCGCCGATCCGCCGCATCGCCCACCTCGACATGGACGCGTTTTTTGCGTCGGTGGAATTGCTGCGCTATCCGCAGCTCAAGGGCCTGGCCGTCGTCATCGGCGGCGGCCGGCGCAAGGTCGACGAAATCATCCGGCAGAAGTAC